>DATFNI010000292.1:0-37189 GCA_035266485.1 Balneolales bacterium | reverse complement strand
GCCACGCTCCGATGCGCGGCTGAAGTTTCTCAGGGGTCTGATTGACCAGGCTCATGCAATGGATCCGACCCGCCTTGTATCTGCCGCAACCGAAATCACGTACAACAAAAACACGGTCCACCTGGATGATCCGCTTAGTAAGTATCTGGATGTGATCGGTGCGAATGAATATTTGGGATGGTATGGTGGCACGCCCGAAGGCATTCCCAATCATCAATGGATTTCATCCTTTGATAAGCCATTGGTGATTAGCGAATTCGGAGCCGGTGCCAAATACGGGTATCATGCCGATGCCCAAACCCGTTGGAGCGAGGAATACCAGGCCGATGTCTACCGCAATCAATTCAAGATGCTGGATAAGATCCCGTTTCTGCGGGGTACAACCCCCTGGATACTGATGGATTTCCGCTCACCCCGCCGGGAACTGCACGGTATCCAAAACTTCTGGAACCGAAAAGGGTTGATTGATGTGCACGGAGACAAGAAAGAGGCGTTTTATTTGTTGAGAGACTGGTATAAGAGAAAGGCAGCCGGCATGTAATTATCGCGGGTTCCGGATGTCCGGAATTGCTCCGCTCCACAAGAACCTTGTGATGTGGGCGTTGCCCCGTCACGCTGCTGTGAGGTAATTCAAAATTCAAAACTCAAAATTTAGAACCCCTCTCAAACTCAGACCTCAACCTTTTGACTTTATCCACATAAAACTTTCCAAACCCGTTAATTGGTCTACGGCAAAGGTAAACTTGCATGCCGTGTTCCCTTGCATACGGATTGGTGATTCTTCCGGCTAATATAACTTCCTGAAACTGCTTGCGGATGTCACTGGTGTCGTCGTTGACGTAAATGAGGGTTGTGCCGTGAACAGAATCCGGCGCCCAGAAAAGGAAACTGCCGTTAAAACTGATGGGTTCGGGTATTCTTTTATGCCTGTTAAAATATCGAATCGCCCCGGCCTCGCCGTAGTTCTCGGCATAGATTCCGGTCACTTTCTGTTCCCCCGGAGAAAGAGAATTCCAGGTTGAGTCGACAATGGAAGCCAGTTCCTGCCAGCCGGTCATGTCGGCATAATCCTGGGGCAAAGGATGTACGGTTCCATCTTCCCATTGAAGAAGGTCATCCATGCCTAATCTTGTGACGACCTTATCATATCCGACCATAGCGGGATATGATAAGACAGGCAAACTCATTGGCAGGCCGGGTAGAATCAAACAGACCATAAGAACGACCAGGCCGGACCTGCTCCACTGCAGTTTTCCGCCGGTATACCGGGTGATGGCTATCCCGCCAAATGCAAAAAAAACAGGATAGATTCCGAGTGTGTAATACGATTTGCCGCTCAGCACAATCAAAAGGAGCATGAGGATTGGATACATCCAGCCAATGGCTCGAAAAGGTTGTGCCGATTTATCGAGCAGCACATAGAAAAGGCCGGCAAGAAATACCAGCAAGGCGGGTAGAATCATAAAAACCTGCATAACCAGGAAATCGGAAAGTCTTACATGTATGAGTTGGCTATCCCGCAGTTGTGTCATATGATGAACCACGGGCCAGTTGTGGTTAAACTGCCAGAGAAGATTGGGCAAAATGATCACAAGTCCGATTATTGCACCGTAGAGTAACCAGCGTGAACGGAACAAAGACCGTTGCTTAGTCAACGACAAACCGATGACGAAAGAGATGGCCGGGAAGATGATGCTGTACTTATTCAAAAAACCGAATCCAAAGATGATGCACAGAGCCAGCCACCATCGTTGATCTTCGGTGCGGAGTAAACGGACCATCGCCCAGGTACCCAGCAACCAGAAGAATGAGTCAAAGGAAACAGGCTGAAACAGCGAGTTGGAGCGCAGAAAGGCGGGCGACACCAGGTACGCCAAACATGCCAGGACAGTTGCCCATGAACGCCCGCCCAATTCCCGGACAATCTGACCGATGATCACAATCGACAGTGCACCGATAAATGCCGGAATCAGGCGCACCGCAAATACTGAATGACCGAAAAGAAGTGTCCAGTAATGTGCAACGAAGGGCGTTAACGGCGGTATGGATAAATATCCCCAGGAAGGATGAGCGGCATCAGCCAGGTACAGGTAGGCATCACGATGCAGTTCATAATTTGTGCTGACCAGCATGTGAAGTAAAAGTGTGCCGAGGGCAAAAGTACCTATAATAAACCATTCACGATTGGGAGATTCAGACATGAGAGTATTGAGTCATGAGTATTGAGTAGTGAGATATATGGCATCTCCGGAAAACGAACCGCAATTTTGGTATACGGTGTGCGTAAGTAATGGGTTACGTGGGAATAGCTTATATTTCATCAATTGATTTGAGACGAACGAAGTACTTGGGACATGCCAGTCGAACAGTATACACTGGAGGATATTCGGTTGGAGCTTCAAAAGGCAGCCAATCCAAAGATAGCTTCCTTCCTGCAGGGATTTTTCAAAACGGGTCGCGGACAGTATGGGGAAGGAGATCAGTTCCGCGGTATCAAAGTGCCGGTCATCCGCAAAATTGTGCGAAAGGCGCGGAGCCTGTCGATGGACGAAGTCATCTCCATGCTGGATTCATCATGGCATGAGGACCGGTTGCTGGCGTTGTTTGTATGGGTTTATCAATTTGAGAAGGCAGGTGAAGCGGGTCGGGAGAAGATATTTCGGGCCTATCTGGATCACTCCGGGCATATCAATAACTGGGATTTAGTGGATCTGTCGACACCGACAATTATGGGCGGCTACCTCTTTAACCGCGACCGCAGTATTCTTTATGAAATGGCCCGCTCAAACAACCTCTGGGATCGCAGAAAAGCCGTGATGGCGACATCCTATTTTATCCGGAATAATGATTTTGATGATACCCTGTCACTGGCTGAAATATTATTGCATGACTCCGAAGATTTGATCCATAAAGCGGTTGGTTGGATGCTTCGGGAAATAGGGAAACGAGATTCAGAAACAGAGGAATCATTCCTAAAGAAATATTACAAAGACATGTCTCGTACCATGCTTCGTTATGCTATCGAGCGTTTCCCGGAAGAGAGCCGACAAGCGTATTTGAAAGGGAGGATATGATGAAGTATTAAACATTCCAAAAGTGTCAAATTTTTGGAATGTTATATTCTATTTCCGATCGATCATAACCTCGTAGTTTTTGCCTTCCCAGGTGTGGTTGTCCATCCAGTGGAAGGTGAAACGGATGGGTGCCTTTTGGGTCTCTTTTATCTCCACATCCAGATATTCAATGCCAAGGGCTGTTGGCTCTGAGTGAACCTCCTGAGTGTGATCCCACTCATCATCTGTCCAGACGAGGGCGAACGGCCGATAGGATTGTACACGGAGCGTCATCCCCGGCTTGATCTTATCAACCTGGCGATTGGGTTTCCAGATCTCATATTGGGCACGTTTCTTTTTGCTCTTCAGATAGCGATTTTCAACAATGGAAAACCGGTCAAACACCTGGCCATCCTGCATGCTTCGCAGCAACTTGATGTACTCGGCATGTGCCCACATGAGTGGCATCGCCGATCCGGTTGGCCTGCCTTTGAACATGAAGACATCCGGACGGTCGTCGCGGTCCCATACTTGCTCCGGCAACATACCTGTAGTTGATGAAAATTGTTCAATAGCCTTGATCAGCGGTTTTATATCATGACCGGCGGCGAGCTCATAGTGTGCCCGTTCCCCGGTCAGCAGCGGCCAGGCCCGTCCCTGCCCCCAGCCTTTGAAAGCACTACCGTCTTCATGCTGGCCATATCCGTCATGGTTATAGCGACGCCAGCATGGTCCGTATGGTGTTTCTTCTTTGAGAACCTTATCGATAACCTTTATCGAATCGACTATGACAGGATCATCGGCACTACGGATGCCGTACCTGACCAGCTCCAGGAAACCGGCATCGACAACATCTCTGGCCGGAAACCGGTATTGTTCACCAGGTGCACGGTTGGCAATGGTTAGATAACCCAGGTTGGGATCCTCGTCCGGGTGTGGATCGTTGATATTCACCGGATTAATGCGGATATAATGTCTACTGATGCCCTCTGCCAGGGAGCCTTTCGTAGTAACAGTCCAGCTTTCAATGTGATCACTTAAAAAGTCGGCATACTCTTCGAGATAGGCTGCCGTGCGTTTTTCTCCGCGTTTGCGGGCCATCGCACCTGCACAGACCAGCGCTGTTATGTTGGAAGCCAGTGTGGAAGGAGAATAGCCGCTCGCTTCTTCCCAGCGTTCCTGTCCTGTTGCCGGACCATGTTTGATGAGAAAACGCGCTGCACGCATCACCATAGGAAACGGGTCGAAGTCCTGCAGGGCTTTTTCCTGCTGCAACCGCCAGGCCAGCATAATGGGGAAAGCCACTTCATCAAGTTGTATACCACGCCAGTAAGGGTCGCCATTGATCCAGAAGTTTTGGGAGAAGCCGCCATCGTCGTGCTGCGTAGCAGCCAGGTATATCATGGCGCGCAGTGCGGTACCTTTGTTTCCGGCGGCCAGCAATCCTGTCGCGCTGTTAACCATGTCGCGGGTCCAAACCAGGTGATAACCACCCATATCATCATCACCCATCACTTCACCCCATGGGATGGACATGGAAGCGATGAGCGCGCCGGGAAACGTTTTGTCTTCATGAGAAAGCAGCAAACTATAGCTGCCGCGATACAGATGCCCGCCATCGCCCGATACTTTTTCAAGGGGGAGCATTTCATCTGTAGGTCGTTTCCACTGATCGGTATACCTCTTGAAATGTTGTTTGAAAGGAATACCCATGGCCTGAAACAGGGTCGTGATGGCATTATGCATTCCATCTCCGAAAGCCATGCCAAGAGTAAACTCCTGCGTATCTTCAAGGGAAAGTTGACCAGTCAGTGCGATATTTCCATTCGTTGCATGGTCAAATTCCCAGTCCATCTTGTAATTATCATTCAGGTCGGTCCATCCATCACTCTTGGCAACGTAACCGACGGACAATTTTTTGAAGGGCTCCGATGCCATCAATGCCAGCCACATCCCGTCTTTTTCAGCCACCAGTATTTCGCGGCCCGCCACTTCCATTACATAACCGTTGTTTCCCATGCCGCCAACCTGGAGATGAGGTGCGCACAGGACATATAAGGAAAGGGGATGATCGAGCTTTTTGTTGATTTTCAGCTTGGTGTGCTGGAGCAAACATGAAAGATGAGGTGCCGTAATAATATCTTTTTGGATAGAAAAACGGCCGTCCGGATCGGTATTAGTGATGCGATAACCAAGTGCATTGTCGGAGATGCGCTCGGTTTTTGTCTGTAGATGTTTCTTTTCTTCGTAAAAAAAGGTATTCCCATCACTGATTAAAAACTGAAGATCCCGAATTTGTGGCCGGTCGATTGTAGGGTAGTATGTTTCAGTGACCGCGCCGTTCCATATGGTAAACCATAACCGGCTGTCCGCTGAATAGGCTGTTCCAACGCCATCCTTATTACCATGTGTCCATTTGGGTTCGAGGCCGGGGTGACCGAAAGCCTTATTATCGCCGCGTAGTTCTGACATATCTGGTATCCTGTAGTTTTAACTCAAAAAATACACAGGGTACAAGCATTTTAGACGCCGAAAAGTTTCAAAGTGATTGCGCGATTGACACATTTCATGTATTCTGTATGGTCAGAAAAGCGTTATGTTATTTCACATACGTGAGAGTCAACGGTCATTTTCTGAAACAAGGGTTAATTTATAAAAGCGAGAAAACGACAGACATTTGATGTCCATGTCTTTTCCTCATAGAGATTATATAAGTGGCTTTTTTTATAGAACATTATCCATTTGGAGCGTTTCAAGCTATAAAACTGGTAAATCGTGATAATAATACGTCTCTGACAGTGCTTCCTGATTTCGCCGGTCTCATTAATGATTATGTTATCTGCGATGAAGAGGGTAATCTGCATTCGATTATTGACGGGTATACATCTGCTGAAGAACTACTGCAAAAGCATGGAGAGGTATTTAAAAGTGCTAAGCTGTCACCCTTCCCCAATCGCATCAGAAGCGGTGTTTTTACGTTCAACGACAACCAGTATCAATTGTTTGTTAATTTCCCACATGAGGATAACAGCATCCATGGATTAGTTTATGATAAGGCTTTCCGAATAGAGAGAGAGGAAGAGGGTGAAGATTATGCGCATTTGACCCTGGCGTATGATTATAAAGGTAAACAGCAGGGTTTTCCATATGTTTATTTCATCCAGCTGGATTACCAGCTTCATGAAAAACACGGTCTAACGGTTACTACCACTATCAGGAATACTGGTCAGGAATCGATACCCATAGGAGATGGATGGCATCCTTATTACAAAACAGGTAGTAAGGTGGATAATCTGGAAATTTCAATTCCATCCCAATTTCTTTACAAGGTCGATGATCAACGGATACCGACAGGTGAAAAAGTCGAATTCGACGCCTTCGCCGAGTTGAAGAAGATCAACGACTATGATTTCGACTCCTGTTTCGAACTGGCTTCGTCTAATGGAAAGGCAATTGTACAGGTCGCGGACCCATCAAATGATTTCCATTTCACTATTTGGCAGGAGACGGGTGATAACAAGTATAATTATCTCCAGGTTTATACCCCGCCAAACAGGAAATCCATTGCATTTGAACCGATGACCTGTCCACCTGATGTATTCAATAACAAGATTGGCTTGATTGCGCTTAAGCCGAAGGATGAAATTTCATTCTCGTGGGGCGTTAATTCCTAGTTCAATTGCTGTTTTATATCGGTGAGGATTGGTGTTCCTGTTTGTTGACGCAGCTCTGTAAAAAAGCGCTAACAATAACAATAATCTATTAAGAGTAGTATGAATAGTAACAGAGGTAGTGAAACATATGTCATTGCGCTGACATTGGTAGCAACGTTGGGCGGTTTGCTTTTTGGGTATGATACGGCTGTCATATCAGGAACCGTAAGTGCGCTGAAGAGTTTTTTTGTTACTCCGTTGTACCACAACGCAGCCCTTTCTGCAAATGTGATCTTACAGTACAAGGTAATTGTTTCGGTGTGTCTTATCGTGATTGTTTTTCTGATCAGCAGCTTCCTTTTCAAGCTGTTTGGAAATAAAAAAGGAGGGATCTACACGCTTATCCTCGTAGCTGTGGCCTGGTTCATCTGGTATTTCCGTTTTTGGACTATGCCTAATGATTTGACCGAAGGTATGGCCAATTCCATCGAAGGTTTTACAATCTCGAGTGCACTTGTGGGATGTATCATTGGGGGTTCTATTGCAGGCTATATCAGCCAGACGCTTGGCCGGCGTAATGGTATGCTGATGGCTGCTGTTTTATTCATTATTTCAGCTGTTGGCTCTGGAATTCCTGATTTAATGAACGTATTCGGTGTGGAGGTAATCAGTTCGTTCATCTTTTATCGGGTGATTGGTGGTATCGGCGTGGGTCTGGCTTCGATGATCGTTCCCATGTACATCGCCGAGATCGCACCAGCTGAAATACGCGGCAAGTTGGTGTCGTGGAACCAGTTCGCCATTATCTTCGGTATGCTGGTTGTCTACTTTGTCAACTATTTTATCTCCCTGCAGGGAAGCGATCAATGGCTGAATACTATTGGATGGCGCTGGATGTTCGCTTCGGAGAATATTCCGGCAGGGTTCTTCCTCGTCCTGCTTTTCTTTGTCCCCGAAACTCCGCGTTATCTCGTAATGATCGACCGTGACGATAAGGCCGAGGGGGTGTTGAACAAACTGGTTGGACACGACCGTGCTTTGTCGGTTCTTGGGGAAATCAAACAGAGCCTGGTCACCAAGTCGGCACCATGGCTGTCTTTTGGGGGACTGGTTATCGTGATCGGCATACTATTGTCTGTGTTCCAGCAGTTTGTCGGAATCAACGTGGTGCTCTATTATGCCCCGGAAATCTTCCGGAATATGGGATCCGGTACCGATGTTTCTCTGCTGCAGACAATCATTGTCGGTGCTGTAAACCTGACCTTCACGATTGTTGCCATCTTGACGGTGGATAACTTTGGCAGAAAACCGTTGATGATCATCGGTTCCATCGGGATGGCTATTTCAATGATTGTGCTGGGTTTTATCTTTTTCGCACAAAGTGTTGGAATGGGTGCCTTGATCTTCATGCTGCTTTACACCGCCTCATTCGCTGTGTCTTGGGGACCCGTTTGCTGGGTTATGCTTGCTGAAATCTTCCCGAATTCGATTCGTGGCGCCATGTCTATAGCCGTTGCTGCCCAGTGGGTTGCTAATCTGATTGTCTCCTGGACATTCCCTATCATGAATAACTCCACCTTCCTGAATGGTCTGTTCCATCATGGTTTTGCCTACTGGATTTACGGGATCATGGGTATTCTTTCCGCAATCTTTATGTGGAAACTCGTACCTGAAACCAAAGGTCGTTCTCTCGAAGAAATGGAAGAATTATGGGAAAAACCCCCGGCAGAGGCCATCAAAGAAAGCGGGGGCCTGGAAGTACAGTGAACAGGTAACAGTGATCAGTAACCAATAAATTTGTCCAAGAATCTTAGTAAATCAGTAACTTAACCATCCAATAATTAATTTCTTTTATCTGATTACTGATTACTGATTACTGATTACTGATTACTGCCTTGGTTCCAGTCGGCTATTTCCATGCGTTCGGCAAAGTAATCGCAGAAATCGCGCATGTCACCGGTGATGCGTTCATCATTGGTGGCACGCTCGAGGGAATCGGCCATGGAGACCAGTGTCTGGTGGAAGAAGATTTTCATCTCATCCTGCATCATCTTTCGGGTCCACAGGTCCAGCTTAAGCGTTGATTTCTGGTTATGGTCCCACAAAGACAGCAACATGGCCCGGCATGAAACGGGTTTCGCTTCTTTGGAGTCCGTTGCATCCCAGATGATATTGGTGGGTACGTTATCCTCATCCAGTTCAACGGTTATCGTGATCTCTTTTTTCTTGTTTGCCATGGTTACGATTCAATATTTATAGCTTAAAATGCATGAGTTCGATGTAGTAAAATGTTTTAGGAGCTGGTAGGATTTCTGGGTTCTAAGTATTCGGGAATTGATATCTGGCTGATATACCTCACCCCAACCTCCCGCCCCGGTGCCTCGGGGTCGGGGCAGGCTCTCTCTCCATAATATGCATGGAGAGGGGTTATTTTTAATTCTTGTCCGTGTAAATCTGTGTCATCCGTGTCGTATTTTTTTATTAAGTCGATATCTTACATCGAATTCACATTAACTTACAAAACTGGCGGAGCTTACCGAGTACTTCCTTGAAGTCTCCGGGTAGTTCGGAGTCAAAGAATAATTCCTCCCCTGTCTTTGGATGTACAAAACCCAGCGTTTTGGCATGCAGGCATTGACGGCCAAGTCGCTTAAAAAGATACTCAAACATCTTTTTCCTGTTTCCCGTATTCGGACCAAAGCGTACGCTGGCGCCACCATATGTCTGATCTCCCAAAACGGGATGGCCGATATGGGCAAAATGCACGCGGATTTGATGCGTTCTTCCTGTTTCCAACTCAACTTCAACCAGACTCAGATAATCGAAAAATTCAATCACCCGGTAATGGGTGATGGCATGTTTACCGGCGTCTTCATCTAAAACGGTCATCTTTTTTCTGTCGCGGGGTGACCGGCCGATATTACCCACAATCGTCCCTTCGCTCTCAGGATGGCCCCAGACGACGGCCCAATACTTTCGTTTGGTATCGTGCCGGGCAAACTGTTCCGACAGATGTGCGTGTGTCTGTCTGTTTTTGGCTACCACGAGCAAGCCACTGGTATCTTTATCCAGGCGATGGACGATACCCGGCCGGACATTTTCATCGTCGACTTCCGGAAGATCTCCGACGTGATGGAGCAAACCGTTGACCAGTGTTCCCGTCCAGTTGCCGAAGGCCGGGTGGACTACCATGCCCGCCTTTTTGTTGACGACAATCACGTCATCATCTTCATAGATAATATTCAGTGGGATCTCTTCCGGCTCAGCTTCCGGCGGAGGCGGTTTGGGCAGGGTAATATCAATTTGGTCACCCGGCTGCACCGGATACGAAGCCTTTTCCTGCTTGTCATTTACCAGTACAAATCCTGCCTTTATAGCCTCCTGGACTTTCGTACGCGTTGCATTCTGTACAAACAACGTAATGTATTTATCAAGACGCACGGCATCATGTTGTCCCGGAGCCACATCCAGGCGTATTTTAGTTTCCTGCGGCAAATCTTCAGGGAATTTATGTTCAGTATTTACAGGTGTTTTGTTCGGTTTATCTGGCAAACCAATGTAAAAATTTTGTTAACCCGTGTAAGGAATTGTTGTTTCGCGAATCTTATTAGGTAGAACTATTCATAAAGAGGGACGTCTACTCAGCCTTATTACTCTTCCTTTTGGCGGCCCCGGCTTTCGAATTAGTGGTAACTAACGCCCATTTCAGTGCTTCATCAATTGTCTTAACGGTTTTTATCTTCACGCCTTCCTTCACTTTGTCCGGTATTTCGATGAGGTCCGGAGCATTGTCTTCAGGAATCAGCACGGTTGATAAGCGGTTGCGTTGTGCGGCCAGGAGTTTTTCATTTAACCCACCGATGGCATAGACCTCGCCCCGAAGTGTGATCTCACCCGTCATTGCCAGATCGTGTCGAACCGGTTTGTTCGTTAGCAACGAGATAATGGCGACCGCCATAGCCAGTCCGGCGCTTGGTCCGTCTTTTGGGATGGCGCCTTCGGGGATATGAATGTGCAACTCATGTTTATCGAAGAAATCCTCGCTTATCTTAAAGAGCTTGCTGTTTGCACGCACATATGTCAAGGCCGCCTGGGCCGACTCTTTCATCACATCGCCTAGTTGTCCGGTCAACTGAAGGTTGTTTTTGCCCGGCATCATAGCCACGTCGATCGAGAGGATTGTTCCACCGGTGCTTGTCCATGCCAGCCCGTTTACGCTGCCGATTTTGTTTCGGCGGTCGAGGTCACGATCCCTGTATCTTTCCACGCCGAGCAATTCCTGCACTTTCTTCTCATTGACGGTAACTTTAGGCGGACGTTTCTTGTCCTGTTTGCGTGCGACAGTTTCACGGGCAAGTTTCCTGCATATGGATGCAAGCTGCTGTTCCAGGTTTCGTACGCCTGCCTCACTGGTATAATTTCTGACGATCTCAAGCACGGCTTCATTCTTGAAAACCACCCTCGATGGTGCCAGTCCATGAGCCTTCAGCTGTTTTGGGATCAGATGGCGCAGGGCAATTTCAAGCTTGTCATGTTCCAGATATCCCGGAAGATTAATGATCTCCATCCGGTCGAGAAGTGCGGGTTGGATATCACTGGCCACATTGGCAGTTGTGATAAACATGACTTGGGATAGGTCGAAGTCCAGATCCAGATAATGATCGTTAAATGTGCTGTTCTGTTCCGGGTCGAGGACTTCCAGTATGGCCGATGACGGGTCACCACGGAAATCCTGTCCTACCTTGTCTATCTCATCAAGGATAATAACCGGATTCATGACGCCCGCTTTTTTCATGCTCTGTATGATGCGCCCCGGCATGGAACCGATATATGTTTTCCGATGGCCGCGTATCTCAGCCTCGTCGTGAATGCCGCCCAACGAAATACGGACCATCTTGCGCCCGAGGGCATTGGCGATGGATTTGGCAAGCGAGGTCTTACCGGTCCCCGGAGGGCCGACGAAACAAAGAATCTGGCCCTTTAAACGTGCTACAAGATTCAGTACGGCGATATGTTCGAGGATACGCTCTTTCGGTTTTTCCAGACCGTAATGTTCGCGGTTCAGCTCCTCTTCAACCGCTTTAATATCAAGCCGGTCCTCGGTATATTCGCCCCATGGCATAGCGAGCATCCAGTCGAGGTAGTTGCGCGAAACGCTGTACTCGGGCGACATGGGCGGCGTTTTCTTCAGTCGATCCAGTTCTTCATGAACTTTTTCGAGTGCCGTCTCCGGCAGTGTCTTCGCATCGAATTGTTCTTTGAGCCTGGCCAGTTCCGGATCTGCATATTCGTTTTCTTCCAACTCCTCCTGGAGCATCTTGATTTGCTCCTGGATGAAAAATCGTTTCTGGTTTTTCTGAATCTCGTTCTGAACTTTCTCGTTGATCTCCTGGGTTACCGCCATGATTTCCAGCTCCTCGCTCAGGATGGTCAACACATTCGTGAAACGTCCGGCCAGATCGTTCTGCTCCAGAAAACTCTGCTTTTCTTCAAGACCCAAATCGATATATGAGGCCATGTAATAGAGCATCTGTTCCGGATCTTCGAACTGTTCGTATCCCAGCAGAATCTCTTCGGGCAGATCCTTGTTGAACAGAACATACTTTTCGAATGTCTCGCGGGTCTTGGAAATCAGGGCATTCAGCTTTTTTTTGTTCCGGATCGTCTTGAGCTTGCGTGGTTTGATCTTAGTACGAATATATTTCTTGCTCGTGTCGATATCCTTGATATCCACCGTCTCCAGACCGCTGATTAAGACCTTCATCAGGTTATTGGGCAATTGCAGAATTTGTACGATCTTGCCCAGCGTCCCAACACTATATAAATCGTCGGAACTCGGACTCTCGGCATCCGGATCCATTTGGGCGCAAAGGACAACCAGCTTGTCGTGTTTATCTGCGGCGCGTATAGCATCGAGTGACTCGCTTCTTCCCACCAAAATCGGATACATGGTGTTCGGATAGATGACGGTATCCCGCAGTGGTACCAGCGGCAGGTAATCGGTTAGTTCGTAAGTATCGATAGCCAGTTCTTTTTTATTCAAATCGGGCATGTAAAAAGTTTCTGATAAATTCGTATGAATTGTATGAAGTGCAGGCTCCCACCCATTACAAAATCTTGTCAATAATAAGGATTTTTAAGAACAACTTTGTTGTCGCAGCCCTGTGTTTAATATATCTCACGACTCGATCCGTAATAAACAGGACTATCATATTTCATTTCAAATCATGTATTTTGTGTCGGATTACTCGATTCACAAGCATCAAAAACGGCAGATGAAATAAGTGATACAATCGCTGTATATCAAGGATTTTGCATTAATTGATGAACTGGAGGTTGAATTGAACTCCGGGTTCACGGTGCTCACCGGCCAAACGGGCGCGGGTAAATCTATTATTGTGGGAGCCCTCAATATGGTACTGGGGGAACGTGCCGATACAGATGTGATCCGACAGGGAGCCAGTCGAGCCATTGCCGAAGCCGTTATACGCGTGAATAACAACCCTTCCATTCATGAAATTCTGCGCGAAAACGAGGTTGAACACCGTGATTCGATGATTCTCAGACGCGAAATCCGACCTGCCGGAAGCCGCGCGTTTATCAATGATACTCCCGTGACCATCACCGTTTTGAAGGAGGTTGGAGACCATCTGGTGGACCTCCACGGTCAACACGATCACCAGCTTCTGTTGCGCGAAGACAACCACCTGGCAGTACTTGACGGTTATGCACATAGTGAGCCATTGTTAAAGAAATACCACGAAGCGTACCAGGAAACCTCGCGGTTAAAGCATGAACAGAATGATTTAAGACGACGTGAACGGGATTTGCGTGAGAAGACCCAGTTGTACCAGTTCCAGTTGAAGGAGCTCGATCAGGTAAACCTCAGTATGGAAGAAGAGGAAGAGATCGAGTTGGAAATGGCGAAACTGGATAATGCGGAAGAACTCGACCGGCAGACCGGCATGCTCCTGGAAATAGGTCAGGAAGGGGAGATCAATGTGTTGGATATGCTGGCAAGGATGGAGGAGTCGCTCGGTGATTTGGCGGAGATGGAATCGGAATTTAACAGCTACCTGGAAGAGCTGGCGAGTGCAAGGATCAGCTTGCAGGAACTGCTTCGGTTTGCCGAGTCTTACCGATCGGACATAGAATTTAATCCCAATCGTCTTGAAAAACTCAGGCAACGGGTATCGGACCTGAACCGCCTGAAAAAGAAATATGCCCGGAATATACCTGAATTGATTGAGTACAGGGAAGAGTTGCGTGAAAATGTGAATTTGTCGGAGAACTTTGATCTGGAGATTTCAAAACTGGAAAAACGGGCGGCCGATCAGGAGAAGGTCCTTTCCGATCATGCCTGGAAGCTCCATCAACACCGTGAGAAGGCAGGTAAGCAGCTCGCTGGTCAGATTGAGTCCGAACTGACAAAACTCGGTATAGCACATGCCAGTTTTGAGGTGAGTATTCAAACCAGTCCGTCTGAGAAGGGCTGGGTTGCACAGAGTGGGGCACGGCTGGACTGTACGGAATCCGGTATTGATGAGATCCGGTTCGCCATCTCTACAAATGTCGGTGAGCCTGTGAAACCGTTGTCCAAAGTAGCTTCCGGAGGTGAGATCAGTCGCGTGATGCTGGCCATCAAATCGATTATCGCTAAGGAACAGAGTCTGCCGGTTATGATATTCGATGAGATTGATACAGGGGTGTCGGGAGAAATCGCGGAGAAAGTGGGCAGAACAATGCGTAATCTTTCGAAGGCGGCTCAGATTATTGCAATTACCCATCAGCCGCAGATAGCCAGCCAGGCGCATCATCATTTCCGCGTGGAAAAATGGGAACAGAATGGCCGGACCGTGACCCGTCTGGCATCCCTCTCCGGCGATGATCATGTTCGGGAAGTGGCTACGCTGATGAGCGGTTCACGCGTTACCGATGCCACGCTGACCAGTGCCCGTGAATTAATTGAGAAAGCAGCTGACTAAAAGATTTATATCTACGGTGTAAATCTGTATTTTGTTGATAGGAATGGGTTTGTGACACGATGCGACAGCGTGTTCTAATCCTTTTATTTTGAACACAGGCGGGAGGTAAGATACAGCCATGATTCACAATCTGTTATTTACAAATAAAACGGATAATCCTGATATGGCCATTGGGTTGGTGGTGGCAAAACACTTGCACATTCACCATCCGGTACCGGCTTTAGAGAGCAATCTCAGGCACGTACTGGAGTTGCGATTGGGCGAACTCAACGAACAGGAAGAAAGGATGCGTCAGGCTGCCCGTGATATGTTGAGAACGGATGCGTTCAAGCCGACAGGACGATGTAAGCCGGCTTCAGAATATTTGCTCAGGGAAGCACGTGATGGCCGTTTCCCACGCATAAACAGTGCCGTGGATATCATCAATACGCTTTCGCTGAAATATATGGTTCCTATCTCACTGTGGGACCTTGATCTGGCAGCAGCTACGCATTACATATTTCGTCTGGGACAAGAGGGCGAAGAATATGTGTTTAACGAGGGGGATCAAGCCATCAAATTGAATGGACTGATAGTAGGTTGCAGGGTTCGTTCGAAAGGAGAAGAACCCATAGTCAATCCTGTAAAAGATTCGTTGCTGACGAAGACGACTCCGTCCACACGGAATATAGGAGCTGCGATCTACTTTCCATTAAATGCAGCAGGAAAGGATGAGCTAAGATCAATCGTCCGTGAATTTATAGCGATGTTAGAGGGCATTACCAAGGACGAACCCGAGTACGATATTCTGTGAGATGACTCTCCCCTCATTTCTTAGATGCGGATGATATGGTGTGGGATAAACGGTTAAACGCTTATTCTTTCTACAGGGTTTGTGTATAAGACAAAGGCGTATAGTGTATCTTTATATGGCTTTTCTTATACATTAGTAGGAGGCCTTTGAAAAACCAACCTCATAAGCCCCTCCTGTAAATCAGGCGAGGTTTGGTGAGGTAAAAACAAAGGTTTTGCAAAGACTCCTGGTAGCTGATGGTATCTTATCGTTGATGAAAATCAGAAAGGATAGTTATGAAGCGGTTTTTATTGTCAGGTTTGATGATCCTGTTGGGCTGGGGCCTCGCATCTGCCCAAAGCAATGAAGTGGAGATGTCGCAAAATACGATGAAGGGTCTGCGGCGTTTTTATGTATCGGTGAACCTGGAGTGGAACAAGGATCTCCAGGAACATGCCGACATGACGCGGGTCGACATACAAAAAAAGATCGAAAAAAAACTTTCCGATGCCGGAATCGATATCATCAAACAGACGACCGCAGCCGATGTACCCTATCTGTATCTGCACGTGAATATGATGGATGCAGGTCGTGGGCTGGTCCCGTTTGCTATCACGATCGGCTTATATCAACCTGTGAAATTAACGCTCAACCGTGATCGTCCGGCTATGGCAGTTACCTGGGATGCCGGGAATGTGGGCATCGTATCCTATGATCAAATGGATGTGATACGCGAGTCGGCTATGGGGATGGTCGCAAAGTTTCTGGATATATATCAAAACGTAAATCATCGCTAACGATATGCAGCGCAAAAAATGGGAGGAAAAGATTAGATCAGGAAGAGCAGACTCTTCGTTAAAAATCTACCTTAGAGTAGGGTATTTTGGTAAAATTGGAGAGTCTTATGACAAAGATGCATATTGATCATATCGGTATTGCCGTAGCGGATCTGGAAGAAGCCATCCGCATCTATGAAAAAATATTTAATTCGCCTTGCCTTAAGCGTGAAGCTGTTGAGAGTGAAAAAGTGGAGACAGCCTTTTTCAATACAGGAGAGTCGAAAGTTGAATTGCTCGGAGCCACTGCGCCGGACTCGGTCATCGCCAAATATGTGGAAAAGAAAGGACAGGGATTACATCATGTGGCTTTCGAAGTGGAAGATATCGAAGCCGAACTGGACCGTTTGCAAAACGATGGTTTTACACTGCTGAACGAAAAACCCAAATCGGGAGCGGATAACAAATGGGTAGCCTTCCTGCACCCTAAGGGAAATGCCGGTGTTCTGATTGAATTGTGCCAGTCGAGGAAGTAACCAAAGAGTCAAATAGGAAAGGCAGACATGGTGTAACAGCCGGTGTCGAAGCGTTTGATCCTGAAATAGTGCAGGACGTGTTTAAACTTTTCAATTAACGAGGCTATGAAGCGCTGTGCTTTTCTTACGATGGATACCCTGGACGGCTACGTATCCGACGATGAATTGGTTTACCAGCCAATGCGTGAACTTGGCTGGCATATCGATTCGGTGTCATGGCACAGAACCGGGGTCGACTGGAGTCAATATGAGGCTGTGCTCATCCGCACAACATGGGATTATCACAGGAATCATGAAAAATTCCTGGCCACGCTGAATGCTGTAAATCGGTCAGGAACCCGCCTGTTAAATCCGTTTGAACTTGTCAGATGGAATATCCACAAAACATATTTGCGTGATTTGGAATGTAAGGGTATTCGAATTGTCCCGGCTCTTTGGCCAGGGAAGATTGACAGAGAGCAGTTGTATTTTGCGATGGATGAATTTGGTGCTGAAGAAATCGTTGTGAAACCGGTGGTAAGCGCTGGTGCCCGCAATACATTTCGTATCCGGTATGACAATATGGAATCAGGGGTTGAAGAAGCGGTTAATTTGCTCGCCGGGAAAGAGTGTATGATCCAGCCGTTCATACACAATATTATCACAGAAGGCGAATATTCGGTGTTCTATTTTGGCGGATCTTACAGCCACGCCGTTTTAAAAACGCCGAAACAATACGATTTCAGGGTTCAGGAAGAACATGGAGGAATCTTACGATCAGTTGTTATTCCCGATCCAATATTACTTAAGCGGAGTCAAAAGGTTTTAGATGTTTTGGATCGGTTACCTTTTTATGCGCGTGTCGATTGGGTGCGTGATACATATGAGGAATACAGCCTGATGGAACTGGAACTGATAGAGCCTTCGCTTTATTTCAGAACCGATCCTGCTTCTCCGGTACGTTTTGCACAGGCATTTGATGCATGGATGGGTAAATCAATCGACTCCTACATTAATGTGTCCGGGAAAGGGTGAAAATGCGGTATCTTTTTTTGTTATGAGAGCTTCTGAATGTTAGATTACAGAGCGGAATTAATTTAACCTATGTTAGCTATGAAGTCATTCTCTGCCTTTATTTTGGGAGTTCTTGCAGCACTCATCCCCGCCATTATGATTTTTAATCTGGTGTACGCCCGCGGCCTGGACGTAATAACGGTGCTTTTGGCCGCAGTTGGTACGATATATATGGGTACCGCTTTGATTGATGGTCGGATCGGAATCCTGCTCAAAGAAGCAATATGGGGTGTTGTTTTTACCTTGCTGGCGTTATTGGGCTGGTGGTATTCCCCTTTGTTGCTGGCTCTGGGCTGGCTAATGCATGCCGTTGGAAATCTGGTGCGTTTATGGTCAAAAAAAGAGCCGGTAATAAAGGCGAAAGGCTTTATCTGGGGATGCCTGGCTTTTGATATTGTCTTATTCCTTATCACCATGTATGCCTATATTCTCTAGCTTTTTCATAAAAAAATACGGTACTTTTGCCTGATTCCGCTTGTTTTTATTGGAGTCTCATGCATTTCATTACTCCGTTCTGTGTATATTGATTATATGTGGAAGGATCATGTGATTAGCGGAGAATCATAGGGAGGGAGAAATGGGTGTAAAATCATTGCCGGTTCTGCTCGTGGCGATGTTGCTCATGGCGGGTTTGCAATGCTCGAAACAGCCGGAAATACCGGGATATGAGAATCTGGAAGGTTATTGGGAGGGTGAATTCATGCCCGGAAATAATCTGACGCTGGTTTTAGACTTCCATCGGCAAATCACAGGCACGGGGTACGGAAGGCTGTTATTATACGAGGGCGAACAGCAGATTCAGGATGACCCGCTCAGGAATATCTCACTGAATGGAAAACAGCTCTCTTTTTATCTCGAAGCCAGGCAAACGCCATTCAAGGGTGAAATAAATACGAATAGTCTGGAAATACGCGGGAAATTTTACTTCCCTGACGGATCGGTTCATCCCCTGATTGTGAAGAAAGTGATTAGTCCGACATATAGCCCAACGTACGATAAGTACGTTGGTAATATGAATGATGAAAAAATTCTCAGGAGAACATTTTCAAAAAAACAGCTGGACGAGGATCTCAAATATGCGAAGGAGAGAATCGAACAATATCACCCCCGTTTATATCAATATCAATCAAAAGAACAATGGAATCACAGATTTGATGAAGCCGCATCAATGTTTGTCTCCGGAATGACGGAGGACGCTTTTTTCCATGAATTGGCACCACTGGTTGCCGGTATCCGATGCGGTCATACCGCTATACGTGCATCAGAGATATTTTACGAGGCCTTAAATGAACAGTACTCGCTCATTCCGCTTGATATTTTTGTGCATGGTAATAAGGCGTGGGTGATTCACAATTTCGGTGGACAATCCCAGATCACCCCTGGCACACAAATTATGGCGATTAATGGAAAATCCATTACTGAGATTTTACGAATCCTATATGCAAGCCTGCCAGCAGACGGTAATAATACTACGTTTAAGAAATACCAGATCACAACTAATTTTGCGAGGGTATATTCACAGTATGTTGGCTATTCGAAATCATATGTGGTAGACGGGCTGTCTGCGGAAGGGCTTGAAGTTCGTGCCGAGTTACCTGCGATGGCCGACTGGCAACTGGAAGAGGCAATTAACTCGGTATACCCTGAGAGAGCATCATACGTCGCGCATCCCTACAGATTTGAAATGCAGCCCGCCAATCGTACGGCTATGCTAACGATTAAAGGATTCTGGGCTCAAAGCGACGCGGCTTATGCTATATTTCTTGACGGGGTATTTCGGACACTCAAACAACAAAACATAAAAAATCTGATTATTGATATCAGGGGAAATACCGGGGGGCTGCCATTTTTTGCTGCCGAATTACTCTCATACATCGCAAAAGATGAATTCACCTATTTCAGGCTGCCGACCCAAAGGGCGCAGGATGACCCGCTTTTTAAGCCCTGGAAACCCAATCCAAATTCCTTTAACGGAGATATCTATGTTTTGATCGATGGTGGATGCGTATCAACAGCCGGGCATTTTCTTTCACTTATCAGGTTCCACCAACTTGCAACACTGATCGGAGAAGAAGCCGGAGGATCGTTTTCGTGTAATGATAACAGCATTCAATTACGGCTGCCGAATACGGGTATTCGGCTCAATATCCCCAGAACAGTTTTCCAAACCGCCGTATCCGGATTCAGCAACGGAGAACCCGTCATTCCTGATCATATTGTCAGGCCAACTATCGATGATCTGATTTATGGAATGGATGTCGAAAAATTGTATGCAATGAATCTGATAAAAAACAAACTCTTGTCTGATTAGGTCATCATACCATTGATATCATTTACGGGATACCTTGTATGATGCCAGTTGATGGATGATGTGCACATTATATTGTTTCTGTTTGTCTTATTATCATATTTCCCGTCTATGGAAAGGAAAAAAACTCATGTGCAATGTGAGTTTCTGTTTCCATTAAATAATTTATTGTGTTATTTATTTCCTCAGCTATGCGGGTAAAAACAGGAACTAATGAGGATATAATTGTGGTAGAACTGGTCGAGATTATGAAAAATGGAGAGCCTGCGGACGGATCCAATCCTGGTACAAATATCGTCAGAAAAGTCTGTGAGGCATATATTGATCTGTATGATCGCAACGGATTTTCAAGTCCATGGACAGGATATCTGGCACGACTGGAAGGACAATTTGTGGGCTCGTGTGGATTCAAGAATGAACCTGTAAACAACAGGGTCGAAATCGCTTATTATACATTTCCGGAATACGAAGGAAGAGGCCTTGCCACCGAAATGACGGGTAAATTGCTCGAAATAGCCAATAAGACTGCTCCACGCGTTCTTATTACGGCACGCACAATGCCAGAGAAAAGTGCTTCTACCTCTGTTTTGGAAAAGCTTGGTTTTGTTTGCGAGGGAGATGTGTTTGATCCGGACGACGGACTCGTCTGGGAGTGGGCGGCAAGAACACGGACACGAATGGGCTGGTGAGAAGAAGTCTGATAATACTCTTCAGAACCTTAATTATTAAACGATTGCTCCAGTGAGAATTAATTTAGCTACTATTCCGGCAATTATCGTCAATTAAGATGCCTGATAATTGATTACTATTATCCAGTTATTGACACAAACATCCGACAGATATATCATCAATGAATAAAGAGCTGATTGTCCGGTGGACCATTTTAATTCTGATTCTTGTAATCGGGTTACTGGTAGTTCGCACATGCATGAGGAAGCTTCATCAGTCTGGAACCGTTATGCCCGGTATTGGGAAAAAGATCGAGTTGGTAAACCTGCAGGCCGGAGACCGCTTTCGGGCTTAGAAGAAAAGGATTTAAAAATGAGAAAGAAATTCTTCGTCAAATTCGCGGTTTCCTTACGCTATTTTGTTATTTCAAATAGTGAATAAAGCATTTGTCCTATAAAAACCTTTCTTTACAACAAAAGGAGGACTAAACAAGTCCGATACCGACAGCGGTTCTTAATTATGTATTTGTCTACGAAAGCGAGGGTATCATGAAATTACTTAAAAACGATGCGGGAGACGTCCGGCTACTCTGGAAAGTATTGCTACTGGTAGTCGGTTTCTTTGCAGTAACCTATTTGCTGGAAGAATTTTTCATTTGGATTGCAAAATATGGTGTAATACGAACGGGCGTAATGGGAAGTGAAGCAACGGAGCAGGCTCACCAGTTTGTGAGTGAATTTCCGCCAGCGGGCGATCTGTTTGCCATAGCCGAAAGCCTGATTTGGCTATTGATTGGATGGGTCTTGGTGTCGAAGGTTGAGAAACAATCTTTTAAAAGTCAGCTTATTGGATTCGAATGGAAGAAGAATTCAATCATGATGATCCTCATAGGGATTGTAATTGCTACTCTTTTCGTGGTTCTTTCCATCGTAATGAATGTCGTTTTTTGGGGCGGAACATTCGATTTACTAAAAGTTCAGGTTAGCGGTACTTTTGGAGGAATATTACTGACTTTTGTCGCGGCTCTTGTCCTTGCATTCACACAGGAACTGATCTTCCGTTCCTATCTGCAGGATCGTATGATAGACAAATTTGGAGTCGGGGTAGGAATTATGCTGACATCAATTCTCTTCGTTGTTTGTAATGTGATCTTCCGTACAATGCCGGCGATCGAACTGTTATCCGGCATCTTCCTGTATATCCTGATCGGGTATTTATACTATCGATTGCGATCGCTGTACCTGGTTGGTTCCATCCATACCATGATTATACTCTATCCGGCATTATTCGGGATAGAGGCTCCCGGAGAAGAGCGATTCGTGATTGCAATTTTATTGATGATGGTGGGATTCTACTATTTCAACGAAAAGGATCAGAAAGAAAAATCTGCAGAATCTATTGAAGGGCACCATCGCGCGCATCCCGCCCACTAGCAGATAATGCCGTGCAAATATCGAATGCCGGGTTGGATAACCTGTCAAATCCGGCATTTTTTTAAATGCAGAAGCACCTAACAGGAGTATGTCGGGAAATTTAGACATGGACGTTGGCATCAACGTTCTATCATAGTAAAATAGGGATTGTTCTGAAGAACGATTCCATTTCAAGCTTTTGTTCTAATTGCTGTAAGGAGGTATTACAGTTTCTTCTTATCCGGTGAGTTTGGTACGTATTGATACGAGAGAGGGTTTCTTCAGTACTGATGAGGATATACAGAAATAATCTGTGTTAATTGAGATGCTATTCAGCGAGCCGAAATGGAATCCGATTCCGAATATAATCCTGTCTTTCTACTCTCAAAGTGGTACCTGGATGGAATTGACAAAGCCGGTAACGTGGCTTTGGGGTATGCTGCCAGGTTAAACTGGCACAAATTACATGTTAATTACTCAGGGTTACTCACCACTGCAGAAACAGAGGTGCGTGCTGTCAATACATTCAGATCCAGAGGCACACCCAATTTCCATGACCGGACGACGGAATGGATATCTGATAAACTCCAATTGAGAGGGATCTGGTATAGTATTGACGCACCCATTGCGTCGAGACTGATTGATTCAAACATTGGGAAGCTTCACTGGCATTGTTTCCAGCCGAAAGCAAGGGTATCACTATCTGTTGCAGGTAAGCCGTTGTTGCAGTCGGGAATAGGTTATGTTGAAAAATTGGAGATGACCTTTAAACCCTGGGAATTGCCTTTTAATGAAATTAGATGGGGGCGCTATTTGTCTGATTCAGAGACCGTAGTGTGGATATGGTGGATAGGTGAGTCGCATCAAAATATGTGTTTTTACAATGGGAAGATTTTGGAAAAAGCCGGAATTACGGATCAGGGTATCGGACTTCCGGGAGATATGGGGCGTATCGTCTTCAGTGACAGCCTAACACTGCGCAGTGGACGATCCCTGGCGGATATACTTAATGCAGTTCCTGTACTGCGTGACAAGCTCCCTCAAAAGATTACAAATTTGTTTGAGTGTAAATGGCGGAGCCGGGGAATAAGAATTGTAAATGGAAACGTGATTGGTGAGGGATGGATAATACATGAGGTGGTGAAATGGTAACAAAGAATCATTTGTTGGCTAAAAGCTTATATGGGTTCCTGTTCATTGTACTTTTACCCATGATGCTGATTCTATGGGTTTCGGCTACAGAGGAATGGATATCCCTCCCGGTATTGGATGTGCCGGCCGTGGGATGGATACTGTCCATTCTCGGAATTATGACACTTGCAGCGGGCGTTTTTGGGTTAATGCTATATGGAAAAGGGTTGCCAATGAACCCATATCCTCCGGGAGCCTATGTCGCAAAAGGGGCCTATCATTATGTTGCTCATCCCATATATACGGGCGCTGTAATGCTTTCGTTTGGCATGTCGATCCTGACACGGTCGACCGCTGCTTTCTGGTTAATATCGCCTGTTCTCCTTCTTGGTGCGGTCGCGCTGGTGTTAGGATATGAGCGGGATGATCTTAAGCAACGATTTCCGGAAGCACACCCGCGCCCGCTGATCAGGTTTCCTGAAAATATAAATTCTTCCCCCAAAAAATGGGATCGTATATCTGCATGGATTCTCGTGATCGTGCCTGCGATGTTTGCTTATTCCATAGCATTGCTTCCCGGGACGGTTATGACTCCAATCTCAACCATCACCAGAGTTGACCTGCTGTTTAGGTTTAGCGCCGAGGGCGTTTGGTTCATCCTGATTGTCATTCCTTTTTTTCTGGCGGCTCCGCTAATTGCCGACACAAAGGCTCAAATTCGCGGCTTCATGATTTCTGCTCTTATGGCCATTGGTTTGTGGTTCCTTTTTTCAGCGATGTCGCCCTTCGTAACAGTCAACAGTGTAGAGGCAGCAGAAAACAGCCTTTTGGAATACCTTATCGGCCATTCGGTTCATCCGCTATTGGCCTTCCCGGCCTGGCCGATAGTCTTAGCATTCGTTGCCGCACCTGTCTATTTCGGTCGATATCCATCCATGAGAATGGGGATATGGTTCTTTCTTTTGATAGTGACTATTGCCTGTCTTATAACAGGTTTGTTTTCCATAATCGACCTGGTTGGCGCTTTTATGGTTGTTTCCATAGTGGGGTTTCGGATGAAAATATGGCACGGTATCCGGATACTGTCCGAAAAGATTGCCGACAGCTGGAAGGAGTGGACATTCGGACCCGTGCGCGTGATCAATCACGGTTTTTATGCGGGAACGGGAGTATTTCTCGGGGTGATTGTGATAGGTGTTTTATTGGGCGTTCGGGCCCTGCCGGCCGTATTTTTTGTAGTGATGATGTCGATGATTGGAGCCGCTGTTTGGGCCCAGGTGATTGAAGGGTCGGCCAAATTACTCCGGCCACTCGGATTCTATGGCGGAGTCATCGGAACGATCCTGGGTTGCATATTGGTACCGTTTCTGTTCAAAATATCTACGGTGGTGATATTGACAGCATTTGCTGTAGCAGGTCCGTGGGTACAGGGTTGGGGACGCCTGCGGTGCCTGGTACAAGGATGTTGCCATGGACGGCCAACGACCCGGGACATAGGAATACGTTTTTACCATAAGCGTTCGCGCGTGACACGCCTTTCTGATTACAAGGGCGTCTACCTTCATCCGACACAGGTATATTCCATTCTCGGCAATATCGTAATAGGGGTTGTACTGCTCAGATTGTGGTTTACCGACGTACCCGGAACGTTCATTATTGGCCTGTATCTCATATTGTCAGGTTTGGCCCGGTTTGTTGAAGAAGAATATCGTGGTGAACCACAAACACCCGTTATCAGGCATTTAAGGTTGTACCAATGGGTTTCGATTGTCTCTGTTATCATCGGTGCCGTCGTCACTACTATCCCGTACCAGCCTGTTGCTACACAGCTTCATTTTTCCTGGGTGATCATAGCGTATGCCGTGGGCTCGGGCATTGTAGCTGTCATTCTCACCGGTGTTGATTTCCCGCGTTCAAACCGCCGTTTCTCGAGACTGGTGTAGATAAGAAAAAAGTGACAGGAGCTTTTGAAACCTAACTTTTCGAGATCCCCTCGATTAAAGAAGTACCCGATGATATTCCATTTTATTACATTGAAATGAGAGTGCCAAATTAACCGGAACTGAGTCAAAAGGAGGTCCGGATGAATATACTTAGATTTAACCCGCCTTTCTATTTTGTGGCGGCAATTGTAGTCATGGCTGCGTTGCACGAACTTTTACCTGTTAAAACTATCATTGACTATCCCTGGGTGATAACGGGGCTCTTCTTTCTGTTGGCAGGAGGAATCCTGAACATTGTAGCCGATCAAACCTTCAAACAGCACGATACCACCGTGAAGCCCAAACAAGAGACAACGACATTGGTTACTAAGGGTGTGTATAAGAAGCATAGACACCCAATGTATCTTGGCTTAACTCTGATGCTGCTGGGCTTTGCATTGCTGCTAGGCAGTATCACGCCCTTTATTGTGGTAGCTGTTTTTGCAATATTTATGGATGTTTTTTACATCCGCTTTGAGGAGAGCAAGCTGGAATCCACATTTGGGGAGAAATGGAAGGAATACCATAGGCGAACCCGGCGCTGGATTTGATATAAACAGAGTTACAAAAACCGATTTCCGAAAGATGGATTGATAACAATTATTTGCCAATGGACTTACAATTAAGTGGGAAAATTGCATTGGTGACAGGCGCCTCAAGAGGAATTGGTGCCGCAACAGCCCTGGAGCTGGCCCGGGAGGGCGTAGACGTGGTCCTGACCTGTCATACTGATGAATCTGCTGCAAAATCGGTAGCCGAAGAGATTCAAGGACATGGCAGAAGGGCTTGGGTTTTGCGATTTGACATCTCTGATCAGGCCGAAATCGACAGGGCTGTGGCTGAACTGAGTACGATGATTAGCCGTTTGGATATCCTCGTTCTGTGTGCGGGAAAAAACATCATTACCCCGTTTGAAGAGCTGACAAGCAACGACTGGCGCAGCATTATTGACGTCAATCTGAATGGCCCGTTTATGCTTTTGCAATCGCTTGTAACCATGATGCCGCTGGGAGCATCCGTGGTGACCGTTGCGAGTGTAGCGGCCCATACCGGTGCGCCTCATCATGCGCACTACGCCGCCGCCAAAGCCGGACTGATCAACCTGACGAAAAGTGCCGCCCGCGCGCTGGCACCGGGCATTCGTGTGAATTGTGTTGCACCCGGGATAACACAAACTGAAATGGGCAATGAAGCCATCAATAGTCTGGATGATGATTATGCCGATCAGAAACTACTGGCCGGTCGATTCGCCACGCCCGATGAAATTGCGAAATCCATCGTTTTTATGGCGAGCCCGGCTGCCAGTTTTATTTATGGGGCTACGCTCGACGTGAACGGTGGAAGAGAGTTGCGATAAATCATCATTTTGAATTTGTCTAATTGAAATGCCGTGATTTTTTGATGGAGTATTAGTCAATTATAATTAAATATTTACATCTGTTCTCTTTTCTGATGGGATTTAATTTCTATTATGGTTTATGCGGGTTTTTTAATTGAGGAAGTAGACTTGGTTGTCTAACGCTTTGATTTTAAGAATTCGATCATGTTGCTAATCTGCCTGGATGTTCGGATTAAGCGTTATTGAATAACCAGGAAAAAACCCGGAAGCAGATCGATACATATTAAATGTAAATGGAGGACTCGATTATGGCTACACAAGTTGCCGATGCTCAAACCTATATCAGAAAGATTGATGATCAGATCGGAATGCATATTGCAGATGGAGATGCGGCAGGTTTTGCCGGGTACTATACCGAAAATGCTACACTATTGCCGCCAGACAGTGATTTTGTTCATGGTAAAAAAGCAATCACCAAATTCTGGCAGGGTGTGATTGATATGGGGATCAGAAAGGTAAAGCTGGATATAAAAGAAGTGGAAACATTGGGTGATACGGCTCTGGAAATTGGACAGTATACTCTTGGAGGTGTAGATGGAAAGACAATAGACAAGGGAAAATATATTGTCGAATGGAAGCATGAACAGGGTCAATGGAAACTACATCGCGACATGTGGAACAGCAGCCAGTTATCTGGAAAATGAAAAGTACGGGTAACGCCATGGAATTACCCGTACTACTGGAATTAACACCACAAAGCCCCATGCTGTAGTATTATCCGGCGTGAGGCCTTGGGCGTTTTTTTAGGATAATGCCTACTTATTGTTGCTTGGTGGTTTCATGTCATGGCGCATCATATGGTTGCCCCAATTACCGCGCTGATGTCCCATTTCGGCCATCCCGCCAAAATCACCACGGTGCTGTGACATGATCATCAGATCAAACTTCTTTTGTTGATCCGGGGTGAGGACGTTGCGTACCTCGCGTAAATGCCCGAGCATGGTTAATGTCATTTTTTTGCGTACATCAGTCATTTGATTCACGGTATTTTCAACCTTCCGCTGATCATAGTTATTAGCTGTCAGCTCAAGCTTAAGGTCACTGCGAAGGGTACTTAACTGTGAACGCAAAGGCAGCATGTCCTTCGCCATTTGCAGCCGCATGTCCATCAACTGATCCCGTTGTTGTTGGGTGAGATTGAGCATCCGCATCATTCGCATGCCCGGGGCGGCCGGAGGTCTTGGAGCTTGTGGTGCCGGTTGTGCCATCGCCGCAGTGCCAATCAGAAGCAGGCAGGCAATAAGAGGTAAAAGCTTATGTGTTTTCATGATTAGTGCGCTTATTGGTTAAGGATTAGGTACTGGAGGTTGTTGTGGTTGTTGTGGTTGTTGCGCATCATGAGGGGGAGGAGGCGTAGGACGGTTCATTCTCGCTCTCATGATAGCATTGTAAAAAGCATGTTGTTGATCGGGATTGAGGAACGATTTGGCTTCCATCAGCTTCTGGATGATATGCAGGCTGATGCCATACCGTATATCCGCGATTTTTCTCAGGTTTTGTTTCACCGAATCCATTGGTACAGGATCCTTTTGCAGAAGCTCGAAGGTTTGTGCCTCAAGATTACCAATTTGTTGCCGCTGCGAATCAGTCTCGCTGCGGTAACTTTGAAACAGGCTGAAAAGCTGTTTTCGCTGCTCCTGGTTGAGATGCAGATCCGGCCTGTGATCCCTCTCGCGAATTCTGCGGTCTAAACGCTCCCGGTTAAATGGAAATCGTGTATGGTCATGCGAAAAGCGCAGATAGACATAGCTCCCAATTGTGGCCAGGTTAACAGCGATCAGAAACAAGAGTACACCGATGAGAATCTTGACTTTCATTTATCGTTTCCCTGATTGGTTTGAATAACATCCTGCCATTGATCAGCAATGCTTTGTTGGCTAAAAGCCTGGTAGTAGGTACTGACAATTTCTGTTCCCGTGTCGGACTGTGTTACTGTATAAAGGCTGTTGCCAAGTTCTACACCAACCAAAATGGCGATTGACGATGCAGCTCCGACCAATGTCCACCTGAGCCAGTGCATGGGTTTGAAGCCCCATGCATCCTTGCGGGCCCGTGCCTTCACGCGTGTGGCAAGGTATGGATCTGGCTCCAGTTCCGGAAAAAATTCTTCATCTGGCGATTCCATGAGAGATGCCATGCTGGAGTAATAATCCCGGCACTTCGAACAATGTTCGAGATGGGTTTTCACCACCCGGAGATCATCCTCCTGGAGGCGTTGTTCGAACCAATCCTGAAATTGTGATATGACGTGTTTGGGTGACATCTTCTTTTCTTTCATTTATTGATTAGACATAGTCGGATTGAAAAACTTGCAAATATTAGATTTGGCGGTCTTCATATTTTATCGAGCCACGGCTCAAGTTTGGTGATTAACTGTTTGTTGGCACGATGAATACGCGTCTCGACCGCACTGAGACTCAGATGCATCACTTCTGCGATTTCTTTATAACTGAGTCCTTCGTAGCGGAAGAGAATCAAAGGAAGCCGATACTTCTCGTGAAGCGACTGGATCATCTTACGAACAATAGCTTCCCTTTCATACTGCTCCATCTTCCTGTCAGCACCTGGTTCCTGGGTAGATCCCCAAAAATCAGGATCGACATTCTCCTCATGGATCACTTCCGAGATCGGTTGATCCAGGATTCTGAGCCATTGGTAACGCCGTTCCTTTTTCAGGTAATTTAAAATGTGATTTACACCTATCCGGTAAATCCAGGTATAGATCCCCGAGCGTTCTTCGAACGTATCCAGTTTCTCGTAAACTTTTAGAAATATGTCCTGAGTCAGATCACGTGCAATCTCTTCATCGCCTGTCATACGATAGGCGAGGTTTAAGATCCGCCCGGAATAGGCATCGCAGATTTCGTCAAAGGTTGAATGATCGGACACAGTCCTTGCCGTTGCTATCTGTTCGTTAACTTGCATATGATTTATCCCGGACTGTCCGTCATATAAAGTGAAATTTCATACCGTGTGATCAATCTCAATCTTTAGTGTTGGACAATCCTGCGACAAATTTCTTGCAACCAGGTTTATCTTTCCATCAAACTAAATATAAAACAAAGTGTTTTGTTGGACACGAGATTACAAGAATCCCACAAATATGCAGGTGTTGTTTCTGCCGATTGGGTACTCAGAGTCTACAATGAGTTGCGTCTGTCGATTGTTAACGAACGGCGGTTTTCGTATATCTCATTTTAAATGATATCCTGTAATAAAACTGAATATAATGGATGCGAATCATAATGCTGAAGAACTGCTGCGACTGGTCAATGGTGATGCCTGGCATGGGCCGTCACTACGCGAGTTGCTGGATGGTTTAAGTGTGGAACAGGCGCTGGCACATCCACTGAAGGGAAGGCACAGCATCTGGGAGATTGTCAACCACATCACTGTTTGGCATAATGCAGTAAACGTATGGTAAAGAGTGTTCTTTTTGATATGGACGGCCTGCTGGTGGATACTGAACGTGTTGCCAGAACAGCATGGAAATATGCCGGAGAGAAGTGCGGCGTAGTCGTTACCGATAATTTTTACGCCACGCTTATAGGAATTGGGAGAGATGATTCCGAGAAAGCGCTCCTTCAGCAATTTGGTCCGGATTTTCCCCTGGATCGGTTTAAGGATCAGCGCTATAATAAGATGCGAAATTTGCTGCATGGTGCTGAACTTCTAAAAAAAGGGGCAGCGGAAATCCTGAGGTTTATCCATAGCAGAGATATCCCGATGGGGTTGGTCACGTCAAGTCATCATGAAGACGTTGATGATCGTCTGGGGAGTTTGACCCGCTATTTCTCTGTTGTGGTGGCACGCGAAGACGTAGCTCATGGCAAACCGGCTCCGGACCTATATCAGGCGGCCCTCGAGAAGATGGAAATTGGGCCGGATGAAAGCATCGTTCTTGAGGATTCTCCCGTTGGGATGGAAGCAGCCAGGCGGGCAGGGCTGGATGTTATTCTTGTGCCCGATTTGATATCGCCAGGACCAGATATTTCGGAAAAGGCTTTTGCCGTATGTGATGATCTGTTTAAAGCCATCGAGCTTCTTGGGCCGATTCTTGATACAAAATATTAAAGATAATATTGTCTGAAACTGTAATTTCATTTTAACGTAGATATTTTGAGGGAGCAATCAGAATTCTCTCAGGAGGTGAGTAATGAGGATAACATCTATAATCGTTGTTGTGCTTTTGGCAATCGGCCTTACAAATTGCAGTGATCTGAAAGACAACTATAGTGTGAGCCAGCGGGTACGTGCCAAATATCCCGATGCATCCGTTCAGATTGCGTATCATTCCGACGGTACACGTGGTTTGATAGTATCGTTTGACGTTAAAAGCCTGTCAGATTTGAATAAATCAGATCCGCTCGATAGGGCCCGTGAGATAGGTATCTGGATGAATAGTTGGCCCGAGGATGGCAACCCATGGAGGGATGTCACCGTTAATTACAGAAGGCTATTGGTAGGCAGTTTCATTAAGATATCAAATAGTGAAACGCTTGAAATAGCTACGTTACGATCGATTTGATCAGCTGCCATTTTACTGAAGGAAATCAGGGAGGGATCATTCAGGACTTCGATACGGATATAGATTGTGTGGTCAGGGCGAGACGAGACAAATATGGGAACCTTTATCTTCATTTTTATCTGTAGTTCACGTTAAACCAATAGAAAAATTGACAGATACATTGACAAAAAAGAACATTTGGCTAAATTCTCTGTCAGATATGGTTTTTAGTACAACAAACTGATTGTAAGTGTATGCAGATAAAGGGCTTTTTAATCGATTTAGACGGGACTATCTATGAAAATGGCATCTTAATTGAGGGAGCAAAGGAGACAGTTGATTATTTACGCAAACATGAATTACCATTTCGCTTTGTCACGAATACAACTCGAAAACCACGTAGAATAATTGTTGAACAGCTCAACGGGATGGGGCTTGATGTAGCGGCTGAAGATTTATTTACCGCTCCACGGGCCGCTGTTTCATGGCTTGAAGAACATAATATTGAGCGAGTGAGCCTTTGCCTTCCTCAAGCCTGCAACGAGGAGTTTGCTGATTTCAGTATCGATGAGGAAAACCCGGAGGCCGTATTGATCGGTGATCTCGGTACAGGGTGGACATATGAACTATTAAACACATCATTTCGTCATTTGCTTGCCGGTGCCCGGCTGGTTGCCATCCAAAAAAACCGGTTCTGGAAGACAGACGATGATGTCAGCCTGGATGCAGGTCCGTTTGTAGCCGCACTGGAATTTGCAGCAAATGTAAAAGCCGAGATTGTGGGGAAGCCGACGGGCGCCTTTTTTGCGGCTGCTGCTGAGTCGATGAATCTTTCAATCAGTGAAGTAGCGATGATCGGCGACGATATCCAAACCGATGTGGGAGGGGCTCAAAATGCGGGTGCTCATGGCATATTAGTTCATACAGGCAAATCAGGATATGATGAGGAAAGTTCGATGATAAGACCCTATGCACGACTGCAATCAATCAAAAACCTTCCCGAATTTTTGTCCTGATTTGCCCAATATCCCACCATTTTTCTTCATAAGAGTTTGAACCTGATCCATTTGTCTGCCCGCATATGTTATTTATAGGTATGTAGCAGTATTGCGTATGATCGAACAATCAGGTTGTTAATCACGGCAAATATATCGTACTCTGGTAAAAGTCTATAAAAGAATAATAACAATATTAAAATCCTACAGTTTTGGGAAAAAATGTTCTGTTTCATAGTCTTTAACACCTTAACATCCCCCCATGCGTGTCTTAATCTTTGATCTTGATGGAACACTGGTTGATACAGTCTATGCTCACGTCTTTTCATGGCAGAGGGCATTTAATGAAGCCGGAATTACAATCGATGGGTGGAAGATACATCGTCGCATTGGAATGAGTGGCGGGTTATTTACACGGGCCGTAGCAAGAGAGTTGGGGCGTGACATACCACCTGAAGAAGTTGAGAAACTTCAAAAGAGGCATAGCGAATTGTTTATCGAAATGTTGCCTGAACGCAGACCGTTGCCCGGGGCTGTTGAACTGCTACAGTTTCTGCGAGAGCATGGGGTAATTCATGGAATCGCAACTTCAGGAAGGAGGCCGGATATTGACAAGTCGCTGGAATCCCTTGGAGTACCCCCGGAAACAGTGGTAGTGGAGCGCGGTAATGTACAACGGGCAAAACCCGAACCGGATCTCTTTCTGGCTTGTCAGGAACGGCTTGGTGTCCGGATAGATGAATGTTACGTGATTGGTGATGCAGTGTGGGATCTTTTAGCAGCGCGCCGTGCCGGAATGCTAAGTGTTGGCTTACTCAGCGGCGGATATGGCGAAGATGAATTGTTTCGTGCAGGTGCCTTTCGCATTTACAGGGATGCAGCCGAATTACTACGTTCTCTCGACGAATTGGGTGTGCTTCCGTGACCAATCTATTCATCCTTCTCCAGCCGAATAAAAGGGCTGATATTTCTTCCTCAATAAATATACGATTATCGATCTTAGCCATTGTCGTAGTCGGCCTCGTTGCTTGCAGTAACCGTTCAGCTGTTCATAAATCCCGGCAAGATTCCGGAGAGGTAACGCCGATTACGGGACATTTTTCAGGGCTGTTTCCATGTGCAGATTGTAGTGGCCTTCGCCAGGATCTGATCCTAAGACCCGACTCAACCTATATTTTGAAGCGAACCTACATTGCCGCGCCGGTAGGCGACACGACTTTCGTTGATAAGGGAAAATGGACCGTAAAAAAGGGGAATCAATTCATTTCCGGCAAAAATATGTGTGTCCTTGATCCAGGTGATACCCTGCGAAGACAATTGTTTGAAATTGTCACATATGACTCCTTATTACAGCTCGATCGGGAGGGCAAAAAAATTAATTCCCCATTTAATGCAAGTTTGGTCCGTGTAAATGGTCAATAGTATCAATCGTATATGAATTCATCTGCTGTGATTTTACAATTTTTTAATGTGGCCCGATTGTATGGAATCCGATTTATGGTTATTTCTAACCTTCGTATTTGACCGGGCTACTATTTTTGACGGCACAACCCAAAAGTTAATAATTCAGAAATTAAATATAGTAATGGAACAACAAAAATGGTCCAAGGGGATGGTTGCATACCATTGGTTAGCAGCCATCGCAATTTTCGGTTTATTGATTACAGGAATTTCTCACATGACGTGGCTGGATCCGCATACCGTTATGGACCACGTAAATGCGATGCTTGCAAACAGTGGTGAAAAGGTAAGTCGAAAGGTTATGTTTGCCTTTTTTAATGCCACCAGTGGCAGTATGATGCAGATTCATTTCTATCTTGGATTTGCGCTTGCGGTGCTTATTCTTGTCCGTATCGGACTTTATGCTAAAGGGGAGCGACGGGTGACCAAATTATTCCGCGCATTGTTTGTTCCGGATACCTCCAAAAAGAAACCGCTCAGAAACGTAACATATGCCATTGCATATCTTGGAATACTAACAATGGTGATAACGGGATTACTCATGTATTTTGACCGTGACCTTGGAATAGGCCGTGGTACACATGAGGTCCTGATGGACATTCACCAGACAACGATGTTTATACTCCTGACATACGTTATTATTCATATAATTGGCGTTTTTTGGGCTGAAAATACGGATGAGCCTGGCATTGTTTCTACCATGATAAATGGCAAAGCCGAAGAGGCAGAATAATTTTTTAATTCTGTTCTATACTAAATCATATATCTCATCTTGATAAATCTGATTCTGCCAATTATTACTATGGATAATTGGCAGAAATTCATCACCCATCTCTGAAACAGTATCAGAAGGTATTTTTTGTAATCCTATTTCCCGCCCAAATTCCCACCTGCCATCGCCATTTTGGGAGTTGACCAAATTATTTAACTATTTACCACAAAGTACTGCATATCAAAGTATTAATACTGCTTAACTTACACTGTCGGAAGTAGTTGAAAATATTAAGCATTGTTTAAAAACAGGTTGGCATACATAGTTAAGTATGTAATAATTATCTATGTGTATTGCCTTTTAATTTAATAGCGTAATGCTATTAAGTGAGTATTATCCATGTGTGTCTGGCCACCAATATCGGGGGATTGTGATGACGAATCTGAATAGTCGAGCCAAAAATGGAATGATTTATCTTTTTGGGGCATATTTGGTGCTTACCTATAGTTTGATATATGCTCAATCCCCTGTACCGGATCGGGCGATACTAAAGAAGGTGGTCGGCGGTTTCCAGTTTACCGAGGGTCCTCTATGGATGAATAATGGTGCACTGTTGTTCAGTGACATTCCGGCAAATACAATCTATGAATGGAAGCCGAATGATGGGTTAAAGGTGTTCTTGAAGCCATCCGGACATTCAAACGGGATCGCACTCCTGGAAAATGGCAGTCTTGCCATTGCCCAACAAGAAAGAACCGTATCCCGTATAGCTGCCAGTAGAAAAATCGAAGTGGCCGCAACTGAGTATAATGGTAAAAAGTTAAATGCTCCCAACGATCTGGTGGTTCGCAGAGATGGCACGATATATTTTACCGACCCGGCATTTGGTTCGAAACATGGACAGCCAGGTCAGTCGATTAATGGGGTTTACAGGATAACAAGAGATAACAAAATCCAGTTTTTAACATCTGCAGTACCGTTACCCAACGGATTGGCATTTTCACCTGATGAAAAAAAATTATATGTCAATGACTCGAGGGCTAATGATATCTGGGTTTTCAATGTTGATAATGACGGGTCATTGCATAACGGTAGCATATTTGCCAAAATGAGGGATCTTGGCGCCAAATTCGGATCAGCAGATGGTTTAAAGGTGGATAGCCGTGGCAATGTTTTTTCAACGGGTCCTGGCGGAATATGGGTATATTCACCGGAAGGCACACTACTGGATCGTATTTCGACACCAGAGTATGCATCAAACCTTGCCTTTGGCGGGAAGGATTATAAAACCCTTTTTATAACCGCCACTCATGATATCTACAGCATCGCGGTTAAGTATAGCGGTGCACGTTGATTATACACCCTGACAGGGTCATGATCCTGTCAGGGTGTATAACGTAGCTCATTTCATGAAAAGCATCTTTCTCACGATCACGTGGCTGCCGGCCTGCAGCCGGTACAGATAAACGCCACTTGATAATCCATCGGTTAGAAAGTGTATCTGGTAGTAACCTGCTTTCTGTTGGCCGTCGACCAGGGTTGAGACATGCTGACCCAGAATGTTGTAAATGTCGAGTCGTACATTTACGGCTTTAGGCAGGCTATATCTGATAGTTGTTGTCGGGTTGAACGGATTGGGATAGTTCTGATCGAGTTCGAAGGTTGTCGGCAAACCTGTTGGCGTTTGCGGCTGAACTGCCGTTGCAACAGATATATTACCGGACCAAAATCCCCCCATCAGGGTATAGGTGCCATCAGTTGATTCACCGGTTGCCGTTTGACCAACACTTGCAAACATGGTCATCTGTCCATCCGTAGTAGTGGCCCCACCGTTGGCAAGGAATCCCATAACGCTTTGTCCAAAAGCAACCGGAACTGCTGTCAGGACAACAAGTAATGCTGATAACGTCCAGCTTGCGATTTGTTTTTTCATAATCTATTCCCGTTTAAGTTTGATGAGCATTATTTCTTCAGCTGTGCAACTTCTGATTTTAGCTGCTGGATCTCCTGTTGCTGTTCCTGGATTGCCTCGAGCAGGATCGGGATCATTTGCAGATACTTGACTCCTTTGTAATGAATAAGGTGGGGTGTAGCTTTAGGATTTTTGGGATCGACACCCGGATCAATGGCATCAACCACGAGACTTGGAAACACTTTCTCAATCTGTTGTGCAATGACACCATATTGCTGTCCTGATGAGAAATTCATCGTCTGATAGGCTGCATCGTGGCGGAAAGTGTATGACTTGGGCGCGATAGCCATCACTTTGCTTAAAACCCGACCAATTGGCTTCACATTCTCTTTGAACTTGGCATCTGATGCATGAATCAGACTTCCTGAATAAGCCAGATCACCATCTGCATAGACAGCATAGTTGGTTGTGGCACCGGAGGCATAACCATATACACCGTAATTCGCATCCGTTCCCGTTGCAAGTGCGTTTCCTTCCACACCAGCAGTAAATCCATAGGAAGTAGAGGCGCTACCTGAAGTAGATCCGATAACACCAGTTAGACTTCCGTTCCCCACGACACCGATTCCTCCATTTACGGTATTCACTCCATTTAGGCCTCGTCCATTTAATGAGTCGGATGAAAAATAACCGCCCAAAAAATGATGTGTCGTTACAGTTAGTTGCGTTCTATTGCCCTGATTCGTAGCTCCAACTCCAATACCAACGCGTCCATCCCCAGTGATTGAAAGTAAATCCCCAGTCTTATAATTGTAAAAATTCAGGCGCTCGTCAGCCCTGGTCGGGGAAGTAAGTCCTGCAATGGCCCAGAAG
>DATFNI010000291.1:0-4113 GCA_035266485.1 Balneolales bacterium | reverse complement strand
GGGTTTGTATGCCACACCCAGAACAGCGATGTTCGAACCACGGATCGATTTGCAGACGTCGTTGAGGGCGTCAGCCACTTTGTTGATCACGTACTGCGGCATTCCGATGTTGATGTCGCTGGCAACTTCGATGAAGCGCGCCTGGTAGTTCAGCGTTTTCAACTTCCAGCTCAGGTAGTGCGGATCAACCGGGATGCAGTGTCCACCCAGACCGGGACCGGGGTAGAAGGGCGTAAATCCGAATGGTTTTGTCGAGGCAGCTTCAATAACTTCCCAGACATCAATGCCCATCTTGTCGCACATAATGGCGAATTCATTGGCGAACCCGATGTTGACCAGGCGGTAGGTGTTTTCCAGCAGTTTGACCGTTTCGGCGGTGGTGGTGGATGAGACCTGTTTGACCATCTCGACAAAGGAACCGTAGAAATCAGCCGCTACACGGGTACATTCCGGCGAGATACCGCCAACAACCTTGGGCGTGTTCCGAATGCCGTAATGTGGATTGCCGGGATCGATGCGTTCCGGTGAGAACGCGATGAACAAATTCATCCCAACGATCAATTCATCGGTTTCCAGACGCGGAGCCACAACTTCGAGTGTTGTGCCCGGATAGGTGGTACTTTCCAGAATAACCAGCATTCCCGGATGAGCGATTTCGGCGATGGCGTCGGTTGCGCTGATAATATATGACAGATCCGGGTCATGTGTTTTGTTGACCGGTGTCGGAACGCAGATAACAACGACATCGGCTTCAGCCAGAATGCCAGCATCGGAAAATGCTTTCAGTTTGCGATCTTCTATCAGAGGGATAATCTGGTGATTCGGGATATCGTCGACGTAGCTCTGTCCACTGTTAAGCATGTCAACTTTCTCGGCTGACAGGTCAACACCCAGTACTTCGAAACCCTCTTCAGCAGCGGCAACGGCTAACGGCAGTCCGACGTAACCCAATCCCATCACGCCGATTTTCGCTGTGCGATCCTGTATTCTGTTAGCCAGATTATCGACGGTACTCAGTGAAGTAAGCTGCAACATGATAGTCCCCTTCCTAGCGTTTAGCTAATTTGCTTAGAACTTATTCCGAAACTTGCCTGTAATGGACTCACCTGTCTGTTCAGGCTTTATTCGTCTTCTGGTGAGTCATATTTTTGACGGAATCTTTTATGAATCTGCAATATTAATCTAACATTTCTTTTTATTCTGAAAAACACTGCCGGGTTAATAGAAGAATAAAGATACGGTCAGTATAGGTTAACTTCTCTGTGATTGTCAATATTACACGTCCAGTTGTGAAGAAATTTGAGGAAAGTTACCAGAAACTAACATGTGACCCCGAAATTCCTTTTCACTGGTTTTGATTGCAAGCAACGCGTTCCATTTTGAGATACAGGAGAAAGACACAGTACATCACTCTTCCAGTTGATTTCCGGGCGTTCATGGTTACAGACTGAATGTAACGTCCCCGAATGTGCTTGAATTCCACGATGTTGGGCTAATTCTGCTGGATCGAATTTGCATAACGCGTATACTATGAGAATGGTTTCTGGTTGCCTTTCCAGAAGGAAGGCTCAGAACCGAGATTCGGAAGAAGAGGGCTGTGACTCTGCGAAAGGCAGCCCTCTTGGAACGTCAATACAAAGGGCAGCAGCAACTGTTATTACCGCCGCGTCGGGCTTTTCCACGCACCATTGACTGATTTGAAAATAGCCATGTAGTATGCCTTGAAGTTGGCAGCGATGTTTACGTATTGTATTGACCATAGAAATGGACCATAAATAGCGGTTGAAAAATCACGATTGAGCGTCATTTGCATCAGCGAAAATCCCCACATGAGAGCAATTTCACCGATAAGCATACGAAGCAGTACACTTCCCACGATGGTGTGACCAAGCCCGGAACCATCGCCGCCCAGTACATAGAACCAGGTGAGAAGGGGGATAATGGTCAAAAGGAAGAACGAATGCACGATATCCAGGAGTGACAGCAGCACGATTGCAATGTCAAACGGCTGCCAGCCGAACGGAACTCTGTGCGCAACGACGGTCTGAACGAAGCCCAGTTGCCATCGGGTAACCTGCCTGAAGTAGTCTCTGAAATTGTCCGGGTCCTGTGTAATGATCTTCGCGCCGGGCTCGTAAATGATTTTTCCCAGTTTCTTTCTGTGAACCTGGAAAGTCATGTCGAAATCTTCGATGATGAGTCCTTCGTTGAAGTCAACATGCTTCAGGACACTGGTTCGATAGAGGCTGGCTGTCCCCGGTGCAATGGTGACACCGTCGAAAGGCACGGTTATCCGTTTGTAGATGTTCTGCCATATGAAGTACATCACGGAGCGATGCGCTACAAACAGATTGAGCTTCTCTTCAGAAACAACATGCCCACATACACAGGCAACTTTCGGATTTTTGAAATGTCTAACCGTGCGTGCGAAAAATTCAGGGTGCGGGATGGTGTCGGCATCCAGGATGAACATGTAATCGTAGTTTTCGAGGACGGAAAATTCCCTGATGAGTCTTTTAAGACTGCGGGTTTTGCCGAGGTTCGTCTCATTCTTAAGGAAATTAACCCCGTGTGCTAAAACAATTTCTTCCGTTTTATCTGTCGATGCATCGGAAACAACAAAGATATTGGACGGATCAATAACCTGTAACAGCGTTTCCAGAGTATTGCCAATAACTTTTTCTTCGTTGTGTGCCGGCATGACAACGGCGAGTTTCGCCAGGTAGTCCGAAACCGGTTTTTCTTTTTCTGTAGATTGATAGGGCTGCAGCGCTTCCTGTACAGCTACAGGCTTAACGGTCTGATCCAGAGGCGTGTTGTTATAGCGACGGAAAAAAGCGTTGTTGAAAGGAGCCTCGAGATCATTTGAATAGTGATATTGCAAACCGTATAAACTGTAATTGAGATAATCCATTGCCGACCTCACATTCTTTCAATCGTCCTTGCAAATAGCCTGTTAAGGTCAATCTTCTGCGAAGGGTTACCGCGAAACAGATGAAGCCTTGCAAATTAACAAACTACCAGAAAAGCAATAGCCTCGATAAGAAAGGCATTTAGCTACAGGCGCTAGTATAGAGTTTAGAGGTCGATGTCATCAAGGGAAGACGGAGTATTAACGAAGTATTTTTCACGAAATTTTTACAATGTTCATGAAAACTTTATTGTCCGGTATAAGATGCGGCATTAAATAAAAAATTACGCAATGGTGGCTTTATTGTTAACTTGAATAGCAGGTCTTCTGTTCCTGATTGATTTCTGATGAAATCAGTCAAAGTCTCAAAAATCGGTATTTTTGTTCCATTCCACCGATAATAGCGGCTGAAATATGTGTTTTTTGCCGGATCAGGCTCCAGATGAGTGATTCGGACAGCAAAATCGGGGTGTGAATGTTCGTCGGCTGTCCTACTGGGCGATATACCTTATAAAAGGCCCTCTACCTCTTTTAATTATCAATGATTGATATGTAAATCCGTTTACCATTGACGACATATAATGATGAAGCTCACAATTGCCCTGATAAAGCCTGGCACTGTGTGCTGTCGGAATTTACAAAATGCTGCGGGCTGATTACGTGGATACCTGTTTTGATGAAATGCGGATCCTAAAGGTTCACCGCACAAATCCCGCCGTTAATTCCTGGCTTCTGATTGCAGCCAGTCTGTCTCCAGTTTCGAAAAGACAGTACCGGGTTTTGCTCCATGAGTTGATTTTCAAACTACCTATTGTTCACAAATTAACGATACTCTCGTAAAAATCGCGTTTTTTCTCCGATGCTTTAGATCGAATTTACATTTTACATAAGTCAGAACGTTGTTGATATAATATAACTTAATGGGAGTTCAGTTTAAAGAAAGCTAACCGGTTCAGGAATGTCAGGTGGTACAGACATCACTCTCACTATCCTTCCCCTTGAAATCGATGGATCAAAGTAGAATCTCATTGTGAAGAAAAATTCACCCTCCTGAACAAACTTCTTATACCAAACTGCCATCAGTTATGATTACAATGTAATACATTAGAACAGTATTACTGAAATAGGGTAAATGGTTTTGTCTGGTAATTATCAACAGATAATTGTCAGTGAGCGGGTGACGTGAGGCACAGCTTTATCCT
>DATFNI010000290.1:0-7193 GCA_035266485.1 Balneolales bacterium | reverse complement strand
CAATTCTGAATTGATTTAACTATGCCTGTTCGTCATCTGCAATTTAATACCGGTTATTTTATTCACCGTGTGTCCATATTGCTTATCCTGATCGTTGCCTCATCAGGATGCGTCATTCAAAAAAGTGCCATCACCGGTCATAAGCGAGCCTATGCCTACAGCTGGAGTCAGGAGGTACAGATGGGGAAACAATCCAATGGGCAGGTAAAACAGCAATACGGCCTTTATGATGATCCCTCCCTTGCTAAATATGTGTCCATGATAGGAGACAGTGTCTTGGATCACAGTGACATGCGGGGCCCGAATGTGGAGGCGAAATATCGAAATACCCCCTTTCATTATCAGGTATTAAACAGCTCGATAGTCAATGCATTCGCTCTTCCCGGTGGTTATGTTTATGTGACGCGCGGAATTTTAGCCTCACTTGATAATGAAGCCCAACTGGCGATGGTGCTCGGTCACGAGACCGGCCACGTTGCAGCACGACACGCCTCGCAGAGTGCCCTTGAACAAAAGGCGGGACAAATCGCACTGGTTGGCGGTGCCATTGTCGGACAGCAGGCCCTTGGCCTCCCGGCCGATCAAATACTACAGATGGGCGGCATGGCAACCAAACTGCTTTTTCTCAGGTACAGCCGGGATGATGAACGGGAAGCCGACCGTTTAGGTGTTGAGTACTCAGCTAAAGCCGGGTATAAATCGAGCGATGCCTCCTCCTTTTTTGCCACCCTCAAACGAATGCAGGAACAGTCTGGCCAGTCACTTCCCTCTATGCTCTCCACGCACCCTGATCCGGGAAACCGTCAGGAAACGATAAAAAAACTGGCGGCTGAATGGAAGGCCAAAGGTTATAAAATGACCACTGAGGATCAAAAGAAATACTATCAGAAAATTGACGGGATCATCTACGGGGAAAATCCGCGCGAAGGTTTCTCGAAAAATGGGATGTTCTACCATCCCAATCTCAAATTCCAGTTTCCCGTACCGGCTGATTGGCAGGTTTATAATCAGGCCCACCAGGTCATCCTGGCAAATAAAGACCAGAGCGCGGTCATGATTATGAGTGTCGATACGAATGCAACTCCGCAAGCCTCGGTAGACGCATTTCTCAATCAGCAGGGTATTACAACTTTAAAAACAAATAGTACTCAAAAAAACGGTTTGTCCGGATTCGAGGGATTTGCCACGGCCACGACCCAGCAGGGAGACGTGAAACTATTTCTTTATGCCGTGTCATATAACGGAAGTGTGTATCGCTTTCTCGACTACACGACCCCCGATAAATTCGATAGTATGATCGGTAATTTCACAAACACGGCGTATGGATTTAGAAAACTCACCGATCAGTCAATTCTCAATATTAAGCCGGTCCGCATTGAAGTAACCGAAGTCAAAAAGGACACTAAATTTTCTGATCTGCTGCCCGGTCAGCTTCCGATGGATATAAAGCCGGAAGATGTGGCCATATTGAACCAGGTAAAACTTGATGATACTATTTCGAAGGGATCTCTTATTAAGATTCCCGTACAAAAATAGAATATCCAAAACTGGTTGTTCGGATTTGTTAACAGCATTTTAAAACATTGCCTATCAGGTATCTCAAAACGGCTATAAAAAAGAAAGGCCCCGGAGAAATACAACCGGGACCTTATTCGTATCACCCTTCAACATCGTCCACCAAAAGAGATGGTTTCACTCGTTTTATGAAGTAATGGGCTTAAATATAGCAGGGTTATCCTTACCCTGAACATCAATCACAGCCATCAGACCTTTACGGACAACGCGACTCAGTGCGTGATCAACGACTTTGATCTTCTGCTTGATTGGCAATTCCAATTCAAAGACGGCGGTGCTTCCCGGAGGAACAGGTTGCGTCTGAACATAATGCATCGGATTATTAGCAAGGGCGCCTTCCGGCCAGGCTTTGTGCCAGACATTGCCTATCGGGTGAAAGCTGCTAGTCAGGTTTGGTCCCCCACAAACGAAAAATACACGGACTTTTTCACCCTGCTTGACAGGGATTTCGCCAAAAACGTCCTTTGTAAGGGCATCTTTCTGACCGTTCAATAACACATATGTAGGATCTTCATTTGTCATTTTTTCAATACTGAAATTATGAAATCCTTTCTGTCCGGCCTCTTTATCAGTATAAATCTCGTTTTGTCCCAAATAGATTTCCTTGTCGACCTTCGGCAGACCCTCCTGCGGCTCAACCACGATCATCCCAAACATCCCGCTGCTTATGTGGAAGTCCAGGTTGGGAACGGCGCAGTGGTAAATAAATGCTCCCGGATACATTGCTTTGAACCGTATAGTCTTACTTTGTCCGGGGGCCACTAATGTATATGCTGATCCGCCACCGGTAGCAAACACCGCATGCATATCGATATTGTGGAGCATATGATTCGATTTCGCACTCTCAAGTGTCAACTCAACAGTATCCCCTTGTCGGACACGTATCATCGGACCGGGAATCTGGCCACCGAAAGTCATATAGTTAAAACGAACTCCAGGTTCGATTTCACCGACCATCTCTTTTGTCTCCAAATGCACATGATGAGTCTTTGCTTCGTTTCTGTGAATGGGAGGTGGTATTTTAAAAGGATCGGCAGCCACACGCTTTGCGACCTGACCCGGTTGAACTTCCCTGAGTTCAGATATGCGACGTGCCGATGCCTGTACATTATTCCATCTGCTCACGCCTAATACTCCACCGGCCGCCATTATGCTTCCGATTCCTTTGATAAATGACTTTCTCGATATCTGGTTTTTCCCTTCCGTCTTGGTGCCGTTAACAAGATCTTCCATAGGTTTGCAATTCAAATTAATAATTAAGAGTATTTTATCTGAATTAAAAATACTAAAAAATTTGTCCTTATCCAGATTTATTTCAAAAAAAAATTCACCCACCGATCCCTGTCCGCAAACAACTCATTGATTCCCAATATGTTAACGGGAAAAATCAAAAAAAGCTGATTCATGGACCCTCTTAAATCGGATTATTCACCAAGAAATTTAGCGGTGGGCAAGGCGTCACGGAAATGGCCAGAAATCGTCCCGAACGCTTTCGGGACGTTGATGAGCCATTTCCGGGACAGATCTCCGCGTTTTATTTGAAACACCTATCCCCGAGATGTAGATAGCAATGTCCCAATCTCCGAAAAGATCACATTCTTAACAGAAAGGCATGCCTTAAACACCCTACAACAGAGAATCAGATACGTTTTAACGACTGTTTTATCCTACTATCAAATCAGAGACTGTTTCCCGCCTCTAATTCATCGTCGTCTTTAAATATCTGATCGATCGGAATGCGGACAATTTTGTCCAGTTCCTCGTCATAGCGCTTCCCATGGATATCACGCATCACTTCATGACGGAAGGCACAGGCCAGTTCAAAGGCCTTCTTTTCCCCATATTTTTTGATGCTCCACTGCTTGTTCTTGGTTTTCCCGGTCTTGGGCGACCAGGTAACCTGGTAGTATTCGCTGACTGTGCCACTTCTGTTCCGTTTCTTGGTGCGATTCACACCAATCACGCCGGTTTTGTTTCGACGATCACTGGTTACCAGCCGGCGACTCCTCTTGGTTGGCACCGACTTCATGGCCTGAACAGCCACTTTTCGGGCTTTTTTGGCAATTTTCAGGGCCCTTTCCTTGCCCCCGTATTTATTGTCAGAGTAGAGTTTTGAATAGGTCTTCCCATTTTTGTATACGCGCACGTACCATCCATGGGTACCCTTCGAGTCTATTCGACTGATTCCCTTCATATCATCTTTACGCTTCCCACTCATTCGTATAATGATTTATATTGGTTAACGATAAGTGCGGTTATCAACCGCCTTTATACCGCAACGATTGCGGATAATCACTGAACACGACTATATAAGTATACATAAATATAACCAACCCATCACATCTTGTACTTTCAGGCCGATTATTTAACGCTCCAACCGATCCCTAAAGTATTACTTACCCAACAGACGGATTCTCAGAATTATATTTACACTTGATTAATTTAATATAAAAGTTCCATTCAGTAAAATCAGGCTATTACAATTACTTAGCAATTAGAATTTCATAGTCTTCAATCCTTATTTTAAAAATCATCACTCCCAACGCTAACGCCTTCTGTCAAAAACCAATGAAACATGTGCCGTATCTCTTAAGGCAGACGGTTTAAAAAGGGCGATACGAACTCTTTTTACGCGTTTATCACGAAAGATCTCCTCGCCTATCCGTGCAGCTAATTTTTCCAATAAAAAAAAATCGTTATTTGAAACCAATTTTCCAATTCGGATACATAAGTCTTCATAATCAAGCGCATCTTCTATTCTGTCTGTTTGAGATGCCTTTAATCCATCGTACTCGATATCCAGATTCGCAACTACGGGCTGTTTTTGCATTCGCTCGTGCGGATGAACACCTATCAGGACGTCCAGTTTCCAGTCATGTATTTGAATTTCAATCATGTTATGTTGGTCAGATGCATGCCTCCATCGACAAAAAGAAATTCGCCGGTAACCGACTCGTTATCAAGCAGATAATCAAGAGCCCTGATGATATCAGGGATGGCAACTGCCTTTTGCAGCGGAAGACGAGACACTTTCTTTTCCATATTTTGGGGTTCATCAAAACCCGGCGGTAACACGGGTCCGGGACAAATGGCATTCACCCGTATATCCGGTGCCAATGCCCTGGCAGACATTCGGGTAAATGAGGCAAGTGATTTCTTTGAAAGAGTATATGGAAAGAATTCGATATCCTCATCGGTAATTCTGGAATCCAGTATGTTTATCACGACCCCTTTCGCATACTTTTCAGCAAAAAATTTCGTCAGGAAAAAGGGGTAAAAAAAATGTACTGAAAAATTATTAGTGAGATCCTTAAGGGGTGTCTTATCAAATAACATGGGGTTAAAAATGGAGGCATTGTTTATTAAAACCTGACAATCCTCTCCATCTGAAAACAATTTCTTCGCCGTCTCTTCTACAGAGTCCAAATCGGCAAAATCAGCCTGTAACAAACGGCATTGCCTGCCCATTCCCCGAATTTCTTCTGAAAGCCGGCTGGCCTCTTCCTTTGACCGGTTATAATGAATTACGATATCAAACCCTCTTTCCGCGAGGCTCAGCGACATGGCACGGCCGAGCCGTTTGGCTCCCCCTGTAACTATTGCTGTTGGATTACGCACGTTGATTCCTTTAATCGTTCAGGTTATGGGTATAATCTCCGATGAATCCACCGATCTCCCTCTCGGATATATTCAAAGCGATCGTGCAGACGGCTGGGCCTCCCCTGCCAGAATTCTATCCGATCGGGCCTGAGACGATACCCTCCCCAAAAGTCCGGGCAGGGGATCTCCCGGCCTTCATACTTTTTCTTTAGTTCCTGATATTTGCTTTCCAACTCTTCCCTGTTCTTCAGCATCTGGCTCTGCTCGGAGGCAACGGCCCCAAGCTGGCTCTCAACGGGCCGGCTGTGAAAATAAGACTCCGAGATATCCCGGTTTACTTTGTCGATCGATCCTTCGATACGGACCTGTCTCTCTAATTCAGACCAATAAAAGAGAAGGGCTCCAAAGAAATTTGCCTCAATCTCAGATCCTTTTCTGCTCCGGTAGTTTGTGAAGAAAACGAATCCCTGCTCATCAAATTCCTTCAATAGCACGATCCGCGATGAAGGGCGGTTGTTCTCGCCGGTGGTACTCAATGACATGGCATTTGCATCTTTTAAGCCCGCCTTGAGCGAGTCCTGGAACCAGTGATCGAACTGTACTACCGGATTGTCGTCGAGATCCTTCTCTAACAAACCATCCCGGTTGTATTCGCGACGCAATGAACTGATATCACGATCCATTTGTCCTTAATAATCCTTTTTATATTCTAAGTGATAAATGACGACAGCACGAAACAGCATATCCGAAAAATTGGTTCGGTCGCGGTTCCATTGTATGTCAATGTACCATGAACTCGACATATTTGATAGTTTTGCCATCCTCCAGGTGCTGTTTCTCATACATCGTTTTGATACTCAGCACCTCATCGGCCATTGATGAATTATACAGATCGGAGGTGCTCCGTACGATTGTACAGCCCTCTTCCCTCAGTGACTCAAGCGTGAATAAATATAACAACTCCGAATCGGTCTTGAGATGAACGGACCGTTCAGGAAGGATAATACGCCTGTAAATATCCAGAAAAAAGGGGGAAGTGAGCCGTTTTCTTTTTTTACTCTTTTTGGGATACGGATCGGGAAACGTTATCCAGATCTCTTCCACATTATCCGTTTCGCTTTTGATATATCGATCCAAAAACTGGATATATGCCCTCAGGAATGCCACATTGGCGATATGCTCCTCCAAAGCTTTCCTGGCGCCCTTGTATATCCGCTCCCCCTTAATATCCACCCCAATGAAATTCCGTTCCGGATGTCGTGCTGCAAGCTCCAGGGTATACTCGCCGCCTCCGCACGCCAGCTCCAGCGTGATCGGTCGACTGTTGCCAAATACCCTGCTGGCCCATTCCCCGGGAAATATTTCACCGGAAGAATAGACATTGTCCATTCCCGGAAGTGCCGCGTATCGTTCTGTTTTATTTTTAGCCATTACTTAATTCCGTTTACCGCAGTATTTACCAGGATGCAAGATTATTACCATCCCGGGGAAATGTCAACTCACGGCACCTGTTATAATAAATACTGTCCTTATGCATACTACACCGACAATATTTCCGTATATTTTATGATTATATTTTCCTAAAATATTTTTTAAACGCCCGACTTCTTCAGCATATGTATCTCTTCAAGCGGCATCCTTTATACCTGTTCATTATCTCCATATTCCTGTTTATTTCCTGTTCCGGCAAATCCGAAATAACGATCAAGGGGAAAATCCTTGACTCTCACGGGTCCGTTATTCCCCGATCCGATGTTCACTGGATAAAACTTGGAGAAAACAGCTCAACACAGCATCTGAAAGCTGATCCGTCCGGACATTTTACAATTCAGATAACAACACCGGGTTACTATCGGTTACAACTCAGCGGTGTCAATCACGAGATGTACGAAACCGTTCTGGATCTGACATCCATGCATGATGTTCAATTGACGGCTTACCTCTCCTCAAGCTTGACCAACCCGAATCTGGACAGAGCGTACGCTGTAGGATCGTTCAACCAGTTTTCGCTAAATAAT
>DATFNI010000289.1:0-3740 GCA_035266485.1 Balneolales bacterium | reverse complement strand
GACTTTGTATTGCCTTTTAGAATACTCTCGGCCAGTTACCCGGGAGTAATGAAGTGGGAAAATTCTGGACCTGATACCTATGTACTTTTAAAAAAGGGAACTAATGTTGATCAGTTTAATAAAAAGATTGCCCACTTAATTAGTACAAAGATCCAAAATGCGCACAATCGAACATTGTTTATAAGACGTTATTCAGATGCCTACTTGTATGGGAATTATGACAATGGCGTGCAATCCGGCGGCAGAATAGAATACGTAAGGCTTTTTTCGATTATCGTGATATTTATCGTGTTCATAGCCTGTATCAATTTCATGAATTTGTCCACGGCAAAAGCATCAGGGAGAATGAAAGAGATTGGGGTAAAAAAGCTGCTTGGAGCCCGAAAAGGATCGCTTGTCCTTCAATATATCGGGGAATCGGTACTGATGGTTTTCCTGGCAATGATCGTTGCGATTATACTTGTCGCACTTTTCCTGCCACAATTCAATGATATTACAGGGAAGCATATATCGCTAGCCCTAAGCGGCGGCTTGCTCATATCTCTGGTTGGGGCTACTCTCGTTACCGGGTTAATAGCCGGCAGCTACCCGGCATTTTATCTCTCCCGGTTCATGCCCGTCGGTGTGATAAAGGGAAAATTTGTGGGACTTTCTGGTGAAGTTTGGGTACGAAAAGGCCTGGTAATCTTCCAATTTGCGATATCCGTGATCCTGATCATATCTGTACTGGCAGTATCGAAACAGATAGAATTTGTTCAGACCAGGAATCCGGGCTTCACAAAACAGCACATTATTTCATTTGATGCAGAAGGAAAAGTGGCAGAGAAAAAGGAGACATTCCTTTCGGAAATAAGAAATATCCGGGGGGTGGTGGCTGCTTCGAGCATAGGAGAACCAGGTATCATAGGTGATGGAAATACCGTAAATGATCTTCAGTGGAAGGGTAAAGCCCCTGATATGAAAATTCCATTCGCCCGGAGGCCGGTTGACTTTGGTCTGCTAAAGATGCTTGACATCAAAATGGAATCGGGTCGGGATTTTTCAAGGCAGTTCGGCTCAGATAGTACGAAGATTATATTCAATGAAGCCGCTATCAAAGCAATGGGGCTTAAAGATCCGATTGGCAAGACTATTCAACTGGAGGGCCATAACAGGCAAATCATCGGGGTTGTCAGGAACTTTCATTTTGAATCACTCTATAACAAAGTGAACCCTCTTTTCTTCATTTTAAAGCCTGATGAGACACAAAAAATAATGGTTAAACTGGAACCCGGAACGGAACAGGCAACCATCAACAGGCTTCATAATTTTTATCAAAAGTTTAACACCGGATTTACGTTTGATTATAGCTTTCTGAATCAACAGTATCAGGCACAGTATAATGCAGTACAAAGGGTAAGTGTTTTATCCCTGTATTTTGCCATGATTGCGATTCTTATTTCCTGCCTGGGATTATTTGGTTTGGTTGCTTTTACAGCCGAGCGGAGACAGAAGGAGATTGGCATCCGCAAAGTTCTCGGCTCTTCGGTCATTGGTATCGTATCCCTGTTATCCAAAGACTTTTTGAAACTGGTGGGTATCGGTTTTTTGATCGCAATCCCGATCGCCTGGTACGCTATGCATAGTTGGCTACAGAATTTTGCGTATCACATCGATATCGGAATCGGAACATTTGTGCTTGCCGGAGTTGTAGCAATGACGATTGCCCTGGCAACCGTGAGCTGGCAATCGATAAGGGCCGCTTTGATGAACCCGGTGGAAAGCTTGCGCAATGAATAATTAACAATGAGTAATTAGTAATTAAAAAATTTAGGAAGATGAATATTGCTAATACCAAAATCCAGAAACCTTTAAAGTTGCTTTACAAGATCACTAAAAGTGTGGGAGACCAATTGTTCATTACTAATTATTAATTACTAATTGTATGCTGCGAAACTACTTCAAAGTCGCCTACCGCAACCTCGTCCGTGAGAAGGGATACACGCTTATCCATATCGTCAGCCTGGCGCTGGGAATTGGATGCTTCCTGTTTCTTTTGTTGCTGACTAATTATGCTCTGCATTTTAACAAGTCACAAAAAAACGGTGATCGTATTTACCGGGTTGTCGATCACATGAAGAGTGAAAATGGAGCGGAGGTCACCAACGCTTTGACTCCCATGCCATGGGGACCTGCCATGAAATCCGATTTCCCGGAAATATCGCATTATGTCCGGTTTCTGATGCTGGGCAAATCCGTCATTCAAAATGATCATGTGTTTAATACGGCCGTGATGTATACGGATCCATCCATCTTCAATGTCTTTACCTATCCCTTTGCGGAAGGGAATCCGCAACACGCACTTGATGGTCCGAATAAGGCTGTGTTGACGCGAGCAGCAGCCAAAATGCTCTTTGGGGAAAAGGATCCTTTGAACAAGATCATCACGATTGACCAGAATAACTATCTGGTGACTGGTGTCCTGAAAAAGCTGTCCCGGCAATCGAACCTGACCAATAATTTCAGTGTGCTGGTATCGACAGCGAATCTGAAGCAATCCAACTTTGCTGCACTTACAAACTGGAATGATCACCGCGTAGAGACGTACATTTTACTAAAAAAGGGAGCAAGCCCATCCCAGATACAACAACAGATGCCCGGTTTCCTGAAACGTTTCGTTGAAACAAAGGCCACCGAACATTATTCACCGGAGTTGCAGCCGCTCTTTTCTATGTATCTGGGTCCAACATACATGAACGATCCTCATGCAACGCTGAATAAGAGTTATATCTACATATTTCTGACGCTATCGTTCATGATTTTGCTTATCTCCTGCATCAATTTCATCAACATCTCAACTGCCAGAGCATCAAAAAGAAGGAGGGAAGTGGGCATACGCAAGGTGATCGGGGCCAACGGCGAACAACTTGTGTTCCAGTACCTGTTTGAAGTAGGCATTGTGGCGATCATGGCCCTGTTGCTGGCCTTTCTTTTCATCCAGATCATGCTTTCTCCCTTCAACGCCATGAGCGGCTGGGAGGTACACCTCGATTTCCTTCACAGTTCTTTCTTATGGATTTCCGTTTTTGCTATTCTGACTTTTGTTACCCTTACGGCAGGCGGTTACCCGGCCTTTTTTCTTTCCCGGTTTCGGCCGGCACGTATTTTCAGATCCGCATCAACGGGAAGTTCGAAATCAGGCTTACGTGCCGGACTGGTTATCACACAGTTCACCCTTGCCGTCTTCATGCTGCTCTGCACGCTGGTCGTAAACAAGCAGGTCAATTTTCTCTTTCAGAAGGATCTCGGTTATAACCGACAGGGAGTCATGCAAATCTACTACTCCGGTACCAGGAAACAAGCGGAGCGATTTAAGCAGGACATACAGAAAAACTCCCTTGTTGAAGATGTTGCGTTTGCCTCTTCCGGACCGTTCTCACCGGGCATTGTAAAGACCTATACTGCTGAGCAGCGCGGTCAGAACGATCAGGTTTTGCTTCACACCTTTTATAGTGATTCCCACTACATTCCGCTGCTCCATCTGAAACTTATCGAAGGGCGAAATTTCAACAAAGACATAGCATCCGACAGTACCCACGCGATAATCATCAATGAAGCAGCAGTAAAAAGCTTTGGCTGGAATAATGCCAGTGCGATCGGAAAGGTGATTACGGAAAAGAACGATAACGGGAAAAACATCCGGTTGTCGGTCATCGGGGTGATTCAAAACTATAATTATGAAACGCTCGATCAGCCGATCA
>DATFNI010000288.1:0-2573 GCA_035266485.1 Balneolales bacterium | reverse complement strand
TGCGGGCCATTCGCTCACGGTCAACATGCCCGTCAACCTTTAAAATGCCTGTCACCACGCCACTTACACCGGCGATTTTAACAAACATGACATCTGATATCATAACATCAAACTCGGATTTCGAATAATGAAAATCACCGGGTCTTGGCCGTATAAGAACCATGACAGGAAGATATGATGACTTCAGGCTTTGCTGGATCAATCCGGCACTGGGTGTGGTTCCGCCGACCATCAGATTGTCACATAATTCAATACGATCAGCAACCCGACTCTCCTGAATCTCCTTTACTGAATCAATGTTCTCGACTGCTATTTCAAAGGTTATTTTTCCCATTTCAATCCTTGATTTTGAATCCCCAGAAAACGTTTAAGGGTCGATAAAAAAGACCATTTCCCCCTTTTTTACTCGTGAATATATTAATCGGAGTACTGGTAAAAGGCAAATGCGGATCAGTTTGCATGAAAGTAACTGCGAGATTGCTGTCCTTCATTGAAACCGAACCCGCATTCCTGACCAAATGATACAACCCGGGAAACTCCTTTACTGGCAAATTTTCCGAGGGTATGTATTCAATCGTACTGGACCCTCCTCCGTCAAAATTGACAGCATTCCAGGCACCGTATGATTTGAGAACCTGTGCCAATACCGGGAGTGTAATTCCCTGAACGCCCGGCATCCGGCCTTCAATCATGATAAGAATCAAAATATTGCCATCTCTCGTCAAACCGGCAGCGGTTCTGGGAGCAGCTTCGTCTGGTACCGGTAATGCAGAATCAGCCTCGATAACCCCGTTATTTATGAGAAGTGAACCATTGACGGGTTGATTAATATGGGGACGCCACTGCCCGCTGATAACATTTGATGCCCGTTGAAACATTGGATTGGTCAGCATCGATATCTCCGGATCATACCCGTGATCAAACCACAGCGCAGGATTTCCTTGGCCGTCAGGACGCGATGGCAGACCGACGACAACCTTGTTATCGCTCTTCAGGGGGCCAATGATGGGTTGACAATCGCCGGGTTTATACTCTTCTTCCGGTTCGATAAAATTCCCGTTCAGTGCCAGAAAGGTGTGGTTTTTGGCCGACCAGCTATATAGTGGCTCAAGCGGTGAGGCCTGCTTGTCTGTACACCCTTTTTGAATTCCGGATACTACCGGCACAAAATCGTGGCCGGACATAGACAACAAAACGATGTAACCCCGAAAATGATTTGTCACCTCGGCACCATTATGTTGCAACTTATAAGTACCGGTAAGTCTCCCGGTTACAATCTGAGCATGGGATCTGCCGACAGCCAACAACAGAAAAACAATCACCAAGGCAAGGCACAGGTGAGTATGGCGACGTAGGCTGCAAAGAATGTTATTGTTCAACATTCCAGCCGCTTATGGTTACTTTGGGTTTCTCACCATCAAGATCACTGGTATTGCAGTAGCCGGTAATGACTCGTTCTTCGCCAGGTAATAATGAGATATAATTATCACCCCAAAAGACGGGTACAACCGAAGCACCACTCGTCGCCTTCCTCAGATCCAAATGGATCATGAAAGCCAATTCATCTGTTTCATTTTTGAGAATAACATGTACAATAGTCTGACCGGCATCTTTCTCGAATCGTTCTTGATGACTAATCCTAATCCTTTTCAAATCATTGAGTTGAGTTAAATTGGCATATTGTTTTTCAGGGGTAAAGAACCAGGTTGAGCTATCCGGCTCAAGAACGTCGTGTTGCGTCGAGAGAACATAGAAATTAGAACTGACCACGTCGTTTCGTTCATCTCTCAGCTTTAAATCCAAAAAGTAGGTTTTGGACAGTCTCATTTCGTCAGGCAGTGATAAAATGGGATCAGTCGAATTTGCCTTTACTGATGAAACCGGAACCGATTTGACCATTGAGGGTTTCAGGTCAAAATTGAGAACCGAAATATTCGCTGTCAATTGCCCGGTATCGTGGGAGGTGTTATTGATGATGTCGATGCCGTTCTTACCATAATTATAGGATATATGAACGGGTTCGTTGGCCTTCTGCGCCCCGTAAAAGGCGCCGGTTGGCATGAGGTAATAATCAAAAAGCTGCCACCAGAGTTTGGGCCATGACGAGTTGTACATCCATTGAATAATACCCGTCGACTTGAACCTGTTGGCTTCAAAAGCCTCATACATGGCTCGCATCCCCTCGTAATTCAGGAACTGGGCCTTTCGAAGATAATCTGAGAGGCCGGTTGGTTTGCCCAGCCTGTGATCCATCGCGTTATTATACCTCGTGAAGTTATGGAAATTGCCCCTCGCGGCGTGATATAGCCAGATATCATTAATGGGCCATAGCGAATCGGCCGGGATCATCCTCTTGAGGCTCTCCAGAACCGGTATCTCGGGTCCGGGGGAGGTCTCGGTATTGAAACCGAATGCCCCGCCATATTGAATATCGACGTACCAATAATCAGGGGGAACATAATCATATGGACCTCGCATCTTTACAGCCGTCGGACCTGTGATCTGACTGGTATGCTCTTTAGCCGAGGCTATAAATGGTCGTGTCGGATCGTATTCCTTCAATATCTCCTGAT
>DATFNI010000287.1:0-14822 GCA_035266485.1 Balneolales bacterium | reverse complement strand
CGGAATAAGAATCCCAGGGATAAGCAAGGCCGGTTTCCTGTTTCATGAAATCAAACATCTCCAATGTATGCCGGTAGGTAGGTTCGATCCGGTCTTTCTGATCGGGATAGTACCAAAGATGAACCGGAATGCCGGATGGAGTCTTCAATGAATCAATACCGTAGTGCCCGATGCCGATCATTACCAGGTAGGACGACATCGGATGATCCATTCGGTAATGCCATGTCTTCGTACCGTTGGGATTTTCATGAACAGACACCAGGTTCCCATTCGACAAAACCTGGTAGTGATCATTAAACGTGACAGTTGTCTCCGTAGTCATCTTATCGTTCTGATGATCATATAAGGGAATCCAGTACCTGTTACCATATCCCTGTCCCTGCGACCACACCTGTTTCCTGGCTCTGCCGGTTGAGTCATCCCAGCCAACAAAATAGAGCCCTTTGGGGGGAGTCGCCCGGTAGACGAAACGGAGACTGTCGATGGTATCCAGCAGGAGAGGAGAGGAAGGGCAGATGGTCACCATCTTGCCGTTATTTATAAAACGGACCGGATTCCCGTTCAGGTAAGCGTGCTTTATATCGATGTCTACGGCATTGAATGCAAGGGAATCGACTTGTTGCCTGAGTGGCGTGAATGTATGGGTGACCTCTCCGTCAACTGATCCTTTATAAGGATCAATGGCAATGTTCACAGCCATATGAAGGAAATCAACAGGATGGCCGGTAGCTTTTACCAGGCCGGATACCGTATCTGTAACCTGTCCAATAACCAGAGAAGTCGTGGAGCAAAAGAGAAAGAGGAGTGGCAGCAGAAATTTCAGACTACGTGGTATGCGGTGTGAAATAGTCAAGTTAACAACATGTCTCATATGGATACTGGGTCGCTCTCCATGTCAGGGTGCAATGAAGATAATGGCTGGATTCCCCGGCGGGGAGATTGATAATCAGATTCAAAGAAATCTAAATACAGACGTTAAATATAGAATCCCCGCATCAAATATCCATCCGGTTGAGTTAATTCGTTTTTTGGCATAAAAAAAGCCATGACCGGGGTCATGGCTTATGGGCTAATCGGAATGATTAGCCGGAGCAATCAGCCATCTGCGTCTTTAAGCTCGAATCGTACAGGTATATCCATACGAACAGGTACCGGTCGTCCACGTTGTATACCGGGGGTAAATCTAACTTTATGTACCGCGTCAATTGCTGCCTGATCCAATCCGCCTCCGGCACCTCTTACTATCTTCAGATCTATCGGGACGCCACTTTTGTTGACGACAAAAGAAACGATTACGGTGCCTTCGATACCGGCCTTTCGGGCCAATTCGGGATATTGAATGTTCTTCTCAAGAGCCTGCAGCCCGCCAATCAGTTTCGGCATTTTTTCAACGACCACAAATATTTGCTGTTGTTGTTTCTTCTTTGGGCTTTTCGCTTCTGGTTGAGCTGGCGGAGGAGGGAGCTTGAGAGGAGCATCCAAATTCAATTCACTGCTCATGAAATTCGGTTGGTCCTGAATCACGGCATCATTGGGAACCGCTACCGGAACCTGCGGAACAGGGGGCGGAGGGGGTTTTTGATTTATCTTTGTCTGGACAACCTGCTGCATCTTTACAGTTTCCTGGTCGGGTACTGTAAAGGTCTCTTTATTATTGAAGTTTATGTGAATATTGAACAGTACAATCAGAATCAATAATGAAATAATCATTCCAAGCTCGACACGAAGCCTGTATCCTGACTCCAGATCACTTCCCTTCTTCTTCCAATTGAGTATTCGCATGTTTACCTCCTCAATTGTTAATGTTTATGATAATGCTTTAACGCCAAAACATTTTGATTTAGTCTTGTTGGGAGATGAAAAAAAATCAATAGTCACATGGGGGGTAGGTGCTTACCGGATATAAAAAAAGGCCGGGGTTTCCGGCCTTGAAAATGAACTTTGGTGTACACTAAATCATTGATTTTGCAATTGGAATCGTACCGGGATTGACATCCGGACAGATACAGGACGTCCACGCTGCATGCCTGGGGTGAAACGGGCTTTTTTTATAGCGTTTATAGCGGCCTGGTCGCATCCGCCGCCAATTCCACGTACAACGTGAATATTTGTTGGAACCCCTTTCTTGTTTACAACAAACTGGACATATACAGTACCTTCAATACCGGCTTTTCGTGCTAACTCCGGATATTTTACATTTGCCTGCAACGCTTTCATGCCCCCTTTAAGCTTTGGCATATTTTCGACCACCACAAAAACACTCTGTTTCTGTTTCTTCTGCTTTTTTTCCTTAGGTGGCGGGGGAGGCATCTTCATAGGCTGATTCATATTCAATTCACTGTTCAACCCGATCGGCTTATCATTAATAACAGCATCATTGGGAACCGCTACCGGAACTTTAGGAGCAGGAGGCGGAGGGGGCTTCTTATGAATCTTTGTTTCCCTGACCTTCTTCATTTGAACCGTTTCTTGCTTGGGGGCCGTGAAATTCTTTGAGTTTTTATAGTTAAGATGAACGTTAAAAAGCACCAGAAGAATGAGCAGCGCCAGCACAAGACCTATCTCAAGACGCACCCTGTAACCTCTTCTTAAATCCGCCTTCGGCTTTTTATTCTCAATGATTGGCATAAAATTATACCTCCCGCTAATCTGAATTTAAAATTTACTTCATTTTTTCAACGAATTAGTTAGCAAGATAGTTCATAAATATTCATTTTTTATTCAAAAAAGCCATTTTCTTTATAAAACCACTGTGATTATGCTTAATATTATATAAGTCGCATCAATAGTAATTACAAATTTTAGAAGGCTTTGCAAAGCCTTCTATTATTAAATGACTGTAATTTGGCGATTACCAATGCATATAAAAAAGAGGCATGCGGATAACCGCGTGCCTCTTCCTCAGCAACTCTTATTCAATAGCTTGATTATTGATATTTAAGCTTGAACACGATTGGTACGGTATACCACACTTTAACCGCACGTCCCCGTTGCATTCCGGGTGTGAAGCGGGCCTTGGTAACGGCCTCTAAAGCAGCTTCATCGCAACCTCCGCCGATTCCGCGAACGACGACAGGATCAACAACATGTCCTTTTTGATTAATGATAAATTTGACATAAACACGCCCTTCGATGCCCGCCTTTCTAGCCATTTCAGGGTATTTAATGCTTTCCTGAAGTTTATCTATACCACCAATAAGAACCGGCATACGCTCAACAACAACAAACACATCGGCGTATTCAGTTTTGGCTTTAATGGTATCTTTTTTCATTTTTTCAGAAGAAGGCGGTGGCGGAAGCGGAAGATTAAGCGGCATATTAAAATCCAGCTCCGAACTGATATCAATTGGGGTATCGCTAATAATAGCATCATTAGGCACAGCAACGGGTATCTGAGGCATTGGAGGTGCAGGTGGAAGTTCCGCCTGATTGGTTTGAACAACCTCTTCCATCGTCACGGTCTCCTGTGAAGCCTGCCGTAACATGTACTTCGTCTCAGGATTCAGAGGGATTCTGAAAAGTGCAATCAGAATGAGAAGGGCCAATACAAAACCGATCTCGAGGTGAATCTGGTAATTTCGATCGATATCGGCTACGGGTTTTTTTAGATTGGTGAGCCTCATGGTGAGCCTCCGTCTCTTAATTTTTCAGCCGAATTAATTACACAATAATTAAAGAACTTTCATTAGTCACTAATGGAAGCGTTTCCTTATTAAATATAGTGAAAATATGAGCTTCTTTCCGTTAGATTGTGCCATGCGCCTCTGGTTGAAGAAAAGAAATTGGAATAAAAAAGGGGTGTTTCTCCAGAAACACCCCTTTACAAACTGAGCATACCCTAAGGTCTTATACGACAATCATTGATTTTGCAACTTAAAGACTATCGGGATGGTATACCATACCTTTACCGGTCGTCCACGTTGCATGCCAGGAACAAACTTGGCTTTTTTTACGGCATCCAGGGCTGCTTCATCGCATCCTCCACCAATTCCGCGGACAACCGTTGGATCAATGACGTTGCCTTGCTCATTAATGATGAATTTGACATAAACACGCCCTTCAATGCCAGCCTTTCTGGCCATTTCCGGATAGGCAACAGACTTCTGGAGTTGTTCAATTCCGCCTTTTAACTGAGGCATCCTTTCTACAACCACAAAAACATCACTATGGGCATTTTCCTCGCTCGTATCTTTTGCGCTGGCCGGTGGGGGTGGGAGCGGCAGGTTCAGTGGTGCATCAAGGTTCAGCTCCGAATTCAGATCAACCGGAGAATCGCTGATGATGGCATCATTGGGCACAGCCACCGGCACCGGTGGAACGGGCGGTGGGGGCGGACGTTCCGCCTGCTTTGTCTGAACCACATCCTCCATCTTCACGGTTTCCTGCTGGGTTTGCTGAAACGTGACTCTGGATTTTGGGTTTAAATGTACGCGAAAGATAGTGATGACAATTAAAAGGGCAATAACAAAGCCGATCTCGAGATTGATTGTGTAGTTGGTTTCGATATCGGCACCAGGTTTTTTTAGATTTGTGAGTCTCATCTTGAGCCTCCCTTTAATATTAACTTTGCTATAAAGGACTAATTAAGTCTCAATTATCTTAAAAAGTAAATGAATTATCTGGAAAAGCGTTTCCATATTCATTTCTCGTACCAAATATACGGACTGTTAAGCCGAAAAGTTCCGGTATGGGAAGCCTGTTTATAAGATGTATTACCTAATTAAATAAGGATATTTTTTTTATATATAAATTTAATTAGACTTAATTCCCTATTACATCCGCTTTGGTGAACAAATGAAATAAATGATTGTAATTTCTTAATCCGTATCAAACAAAAAAAGTAAACAGGTGGGCAAAAAACGTTAACATAATTAAGACTATTAATTCTGGAATACGAAATGGATCTGATTCCAAGGGTATTTTGATACCATAAAAATATCTATTTGACAGAATATTTCTGGCAATATCTAAATGATTTTCGGTTATTCCCTGTTTATAATGCGGTATCAGGTAGCAAGTTTCGCAATATAACCCAATGGGTAAGAAAGGCTTGGCTAATATATAATGAAAGTTATTATCTATTGATGATTAAAAATATAGGATTTGTCGGAACCCGCTTTCAAGGCACCGACGGCGTTTCACTTGAGAGCAACAAATGGGCAGATGTACTGGAGCGGGATGATTACAATCTGTTCTGGTTTGCCGGAAAACTGGACAAAGATCCCGATTGTTCTATGTGTATTCCGGAGGCCTACTTTGGGCACTCAGAAGTGGAATGGATAAACGCGCGTATATGGGGCTACAAAAACAGGTCCCGGATCGTAACCCGGCGCATTCACGATCTTGCCGATTATATCAAATCCCGGATATATGACTTTGTCAAATTTTACAATCTGGACTTATTGATCATTGAAAATGCCCTTGCAATTCCCATGCATGTGCCTCTGGGTGTGGCACTAACCGAATACATGTCTGAATCGCAGACACCCGTAATTGCCCATCACCACGATTTTTACTGGGAGCGAACACGGTTCGAAATCAATTGTGTCCATGACTTTCTGCAAATGGCATTTCCGCCACGTGAAGTCTCGATGCAGCATGTGGTAATTAACCAGGCCGGACAGGAGACGCTGGCCTGGCGAAAGGGGGTTCCATCCATTTTGGTTCCCAATGTTCTCGACTTTGAGACTCCGGCCCCGGGAATAGACGAGTATAACGCCGACGTCAGGAAAGAAATTGGCCTTTCGGATGATGATATTATGCTGCTTCAACCCACAAGGGTAGTCCCACGGAAAGGCATTGAACATGCTATCGAGTTGGTTGAAATGCTGAATGACCATCGCTACAAACTTGTGATCTCGCACGAGGCGGGCGACGAAGGATATGAATACAAGGCGTTGCTGGAGGAAATCGCATCAGATGCCGGTATTGATATCCATTTTGTTTCTACCCGTGTGGGAGAAAGGCGGCAGCTTAATAGTAAGGGAGAGAAAATATACACCTTATGGGATTTGTATCCCCATGCCGATCTTGTTACTTACCCGAGTTTGTATGAAGGATTCGGTAACGCCTTCCTGGAAAGCATTTACTTCCGCAAACCTTTATTGGTGAACCGGTATTCCATCTATGCCCGCGATATAGAGCCTAAAGGCTTTAAAGTGGCAATGATGGACGGACTGATAACCCCTAAAGTCATAAATCATGTCAAACGGATTTTGAATGATGAGGAGTACCGCAATGATATGGTGGAAGTAAATTATCAGCTGGCCAAAAAATTCTACAGCTACTCGGTTCTTGACCGTAAACTAAACTCTTTGATGGCTAATATTGAAGGAACCTGATTTAAATTATGATTCGGTATTTTTCCAGCGACAAGATTGACAGTATCAGACAGCGTTTGCGTAAACTCTATGACGGGCAACATGATCAACGGCTCATCGAAAGGATGGATATGCTGGTTGGCCGGTATGGTGTGGGCATCGACCCGCATCCTGTCGATGAATACTGGAGTGAAAAAGATAACGTACTGATCACGTATGGAGATATCATAACAAAAGATGATGAAGCCCCACTGGTCACGCTCCGGCATTTTCTCGAAGATCATTTTGACGGCATCATAGATACGGTCCATATCCTGCCTTTCTTCCCATTCTCAACAGATGATGGCTTCTCGGTTATTGATTACCGGCAGGTCAGGGATGAGCTTGGCAGCTGGTACAATGTGGAAGCTTTTACCAACCATTTTCGCCTCATGTTCGACCTGATCCTGAATCATGCCTCACGGGAGAGCGGCTGGTTTAAAAATTTTGTGGAAGGAATAGCCCCATATCGCGACTATTTCATCACCGTTGATCCGGACACCGATCTGTCGGATGTGGTTCGCCCGAGAAGTACGCCATTGTTGAGCAAGTGTTATACCCGAATGGGAGAGAAGCATGTTTGGACTACATTCAGCGAGGATCAGATTGATCTGAATTTCAAGAATGAAGATGTGCTTTTCGAGTTTCTGGATATCCTCTTTTACTATATTTACCATGGTGTCAGGATTATCAGGCTGGATGCCATCGCCTATCTTTGGAAAGAGATCGGCAGCAAATGCATCCATCTCGAAAACACCCATGAGGTTGTCAAACTATTCCGGGATATCCTGAGCACACTGGCGCCGCATGTGCTGATACTTACTGAAACGAATGTTCCGTACGAGGAAAATCTGAGTTATTTCGGTGACGGCGATGAGGCCAATATCATCTATCAGTTTAGTTTGCCTCCGCTGTTGCTGCACGCCCTGCAAACGGGAAATAGTTCGTATTTAACAGAGTTCTCCAGCTCCCTGCCAACCCCGGGCGAGGGGATGACATATCTGAACTTCACGGCATCGCACGATGGTATCGGTGTGCGCCCGCTAAAAGGCCTCGTACCCAAGGAAGAGTTTGACGAACTGATCGATAAGATCAGGAAACGGGGCGGTAAGATATCAACCAAAAAAGATAAGGACGGGTCTGAAAGTCCATATGAGTTGAATATTACCTACCTCGATGCATTAAGAGAATCTGATAAGGATGAACTTGTTGTCGATCGTTTTATGTGTTCGCAGGCTGTAGCCATGTCGCTGCAAGGGATACCGGCCGTGTATTTTAACAATCTGGTGGGGTCACCCAATAATGTGGAAGGCTACGAGGAAACCGGCCGGGCCAGGACTTTGAATCGGAAGAAGTGGGATCGTGATGAGCTGATGAAAAAACTGGAGGACGACGATTCCGAGCAGGGTATCATTTTTAAAAGATATAAGCATCTGCTGGATATTCGCAGCTCTCAAATCGCATTTCATCCGGATGCCCGGCAGGAAACGTTGAATATCAACGAGAAAATTTTTGCACTAAAACGGGTTTCACTGGATGATCGGCAGACGATCATATGCCTGCACAATGTCACGGATGAGAAGCTCACTTTAAATCGACGTCATGTACTGCCGGGCGATTCAGATGACGCTCATTCGGGAAACTGGAAGGATCTGATATCCGCCGACTCGTTTTCAACAGATGAAGATCAGCTTGAATTGGCTGCTTATCAAACGATGTGGCTGACTAACGAGTGATTGTCAGATCTGCAACGCTTCCTTCAATTGGATCAGATCTGTAGCAATTAAGTCGGATTCAACATCTTTCATGAATGGATTTTCTTCCCTCCAGCGCAGGGAGCGTTTGTCACCCGCAAACAGGCAGGTTCGGAATCCCAGTTTTTGGGACGGCCAGATATCATTCAACATATCGTTGCCCACATAAAGCGCTTCTTCAGGTCTGATAGAATAGAGCTGATAGAGCGTATTCATGCACTTCTCAAAGAACATCGGTGACGGCTTGGCCACTTTCTGTTCGTAGGAGAAAAAACAGATTCGCTTATCGAAGCCGAGGTCGCTCAGGCTGCTGTGTAAATGGGCTTCAAACAGTAACGGAGTGAAGAATTGGGCATTCGATACAATTCCAGTAACAAGACCAGACTCACGCATCACTTCAAGGATATCCATGACATGCGGCATTGGCCAGGTGGGATTAACCCGGCATTCATATTCGTTTGATAGCAACGGGATAGCCTCGATTTGAGGTTCCACGGAGACGATTCCGTCGCTGTATAGTTTTTCCCATATTTGGAGCCAGATATTGCGTATATCGATATCCGGATAATCAATCCCGTTTGCGCTCAGATGGCTGCGTGATTTTTCAATCGTAGTGAAGAAAAGCTCGGAAAGAGCGGACGATCCGATATCCGTATCAATCGTCTGACCTATAGTCTGAAATGCGTCCCGTATTGCCGTACCGGTGTTCGTTTGTCGGGCGATGCTCAGATCACCGGACCCGGAAATGAGGAGCGTTCCGTAAACGTCAAAAAGGACAGCTTTGATACCATCCGGCTTAGACAGTTTCGCACTTGTACCGGTTGGCTGTGGTTCCATCGGTTTGGAAAGTTCTCGTATCCGTTCTATAATTTCTCGTGTTCGATCGGGGTAATTCATACTGTCATTCAGATTTGAGGAGATAGAAACGATCCGGTTTCAGAAATTGGTCCATCACAAGTTCCGGGTTGGCATAAGAAACGGGACCGGGTGGTGCATCGATCATCATTTCATAAATGTTGATCAGCCTCTCATAGAAGGCATCCGGGCTATAGTATCGTTTTACCAGCTTTTTGTTGTGCATCGTTGTATCCGTGTCCGGAATGTTCTTCTGAAGTTGACAGGGGGTGAGTATGTTACCTGCGCCGGAATCGGTCAGTAGTTTATCAAGAACTATGCGCTGCAATTCCTCATCCAGCCTGCCGAAATCAACATTTTCGTTTTGTAGGGCGGCATCCAGAAACTGTTGCAGGTATTCCTTCCGGTATTCCCGGCCATATTGGTGGTACATCTGTTTCAAGGCATTTTCAACCTTGTCTTCGAACTTTTTTTTCGGAAGCCAATCCAGTGGTACAGGCAGGGTGGAGTAAAGGTGACTGAGGACAATGCCTTTTTCCTTGAAATCCCCGGTTATCTCGGGCAAGTCACGTCCGCCGATCGGACGATCTGCAAGCCAGGCCTCGAGAAAAGTCAAGCCAAAACCTTCGGTTATACTGCTTGTCATAAGCAGGTCAGCCGCCTGTACGACGGATGGAAAAGAATACTCTTGTTGATGTCCTGCCTCAAAGGTTACAGGAAGATTATTCATCCGCGCGAACGCCACCCATTTTTGGTAATATGCTTGCTGCTTCGGATTCTTCGGCCCGAGCGTCATCGCGAAATGCGTGTCGGGTGATGCAATAATAGAATGCAGCAGAAACTCTCCAATATTTTTTCGCCGGATACCTCGTACCGGGTAGAGAATAAGTGTTTCACACTCAGGGAAAAGTGATCGCGCATTATCATCCTGATCCGTTCCGTGCCCGAGCGACACCGGGTTGGGCAATATGTGCAGGAGGTCATCCTGGAAACCCGCGTCACTCAGAATCCGTTGGTCTCTTCGTGTCAGAGTGGCATAATGAATATGAGGCGCCTGCGGATAGAGAGGAATAGGCTGTTCCTTTCCCATATTTCGGGTCAGGAATTGGTAGTTTGACGCGCGTCCATCCTCAGCGAAATCATGTATTTGTAATAGTACAGGAGTTTGTTTTTTAGCCCAGTGGGAAACTAATAAAGGAGCCGTTGTATTCTTTCCCAAACTGTGGTTGTGAAAATGCCAGAGATCGGGTACACGACCGAACCTTCGTTTTGTCTCTTTTTCGAGATCATCAGCGATAGATCGGAGCTGGTCATTATCCGGAGTGACATCATATCTCAAAGCATCGTGAGTGATGAGCTGATCGATGCATTCCGATTCGGTTTTTTCTCCGCATACGACGATCACATCGTGACCGTGCTCTTTTAGCATCGTTACGGTCGATTCAATGACCCGGGTAACGCCACCGCCTCTCAAATGATAATGTAGCAGACCGATCAACATGGTTTTTCATCTGCCGGTTTGTACAGATCTTTGATCATTTGGATTACGTTACTTAACCTCAGTTTCAGGGATTGAGTATTTCTCACGATACTCGGGCACGGTGATCATGGGCGGCCGTTCGTCTTCCACAATAGGGAACTCAATCTGATGATAATCCTTCTCCTGAGCCTGAAATTGCCGGAGTATCGTATGATAGTTTGGTATTTCTTTGAAGATGCCCAGTTTTTCTGATCTGCGGAGGAAGGTTTGCATGATACCAAAGGCCATTTTACCCAGGTCTCTGGTCGACTGGTTGCGATGAACGCGCTGATCGAGGTCCGTCTGTGCAAAAGCAGCCAAACCCCACTTATGATACACGTCAAGCAAATGCGATGTCTCCACGCCATATCCAATAGGAAACGAGATGCGTTCAAGCACCTCGCGCCGGACAGCGTATTCACCCGAAAGAGGCTGTATGAGTCCGGTCAGGTCCGGGAAGAGCAGGGAAAAGAGCGGGCGAACAAGGATCTCGGTCACTCGTCCCCCACCGGACGGACGAACTCCATGCGAGTAGGCGAGGGGCCGGTCGTAAAAAGCCTTGACATACTTCGTCTCGGAATTATAAATCAAGGGGGCTACCAGCCCGTAAACGAACCGGGGATGGATGTTTTTGATATCGGCATCAACATAACAGATGATATCGCCGGTAAGCTGGTAGATGGCTTTCCAGAGGTTTTCCCCTTTGCCGCGTTTGCTCTCGAGATGGGGCAGTATGTCTGTCGCGCTATAAACCTGTGCCCCAAAAGCCGATGCCACCTCAAGTGTGTTATCTTCGGAACCGGAATCGATGATAGCAATTTCGTCGAGCAGGGGATAGCGCTGCATCAATTCTGAACGGAAGATGACCACCTCTTTCCCGATGGTCTTCTCTTCATTCAGCGTTGGGATACAAAGGGATATCCTGATATTCTGCCGTTCTTTTTCCTCAACCAGTTTTTTTAAATCCCAGAATCGGGAATGGTGAAAGGTGTTGCTTTTAATCCACTCTTCAATTTTCATCACAATATCCTTTATCGATCGCCATAAGTATGCTAATGAGTTGAGCAATCCCCTTATACATGGGATCAATCAGTACACTTTCATTCGGCTCGTGAATATGTTCTGCTTTGCTGATACCCACAGTAATGGCCGGGATATCGTTTGAAATGAATGCGCTCAGCTCTGAGATACTCGGACGTATTTCCGGCTCGATATCCATGGTTTTCATGATTTCCCGGGTTACGCGCGAGAGAGGATGTTTGAACCTGATTCCGCCCGGCCTGCGTGTGGCAACGATATCCAACTTCACGAACATGCCTGACTGCGAGGAAACCTCGGCCACAATCTCTTCCAGCTGATCCCGTATCTGACGCACTATTTCCGCCCTTTCACTTCTGATCTCGAATTGCAGTGTTGCCTTGGTGGCAGCCGTATTATATGAGTGCCCGGCATTGATAGCTCCCATGATGATATAGGTACGGGGTCTTTTGGGCAGGCGTATGTCGATAATCTTATTAATGACCTCATTGATGGTGATAATCGCGTTGGTATCCGTCATTCGAAGGAAGTCCTCTTCTTCGGGGACGATGCAGGTGATCACCCCCCGAAGCATACCCACCGATGAGTAACTGAGTCGTCCGAGTTGCGCCCCTTCAATCGAAACGCCGGTGTGAATCGGGATCGTGGAATTGCTGAGAAAGAACCTGAGACCTTCCAGGTTGCCCTGCCCAAGACTTCGCGTGGTGCCCATGAGCAGGAGGTTCGAATCGAGCTCGATGTCCATATTCTCCAGAAAAGCGGGAATGGTACTGAGAACGGCCAGACCAAGACTGTTATCCGCCACACCGGGACCGGTTATTTTATTGGGTCCCACAGAAATGGTGTGATCCACCTTTTCAGAAAATACCGTATCGGCATGTGCCACCATCAAAAGGGTCCGTTCTCCCTTTGTGCCCGGCAACAGCCCCACCGTGTTACCCACCTCATCCGTTGAACAGTTCTGCAGGTTTGCCTCCGTAAACCTGTTTTTTACAAATTCCAGTCGATCAGCTTCCTGAAATGTGGGTGCTGGTATTTCCCCGATCATTACCAGGTTGGCAAGAAGCAGATCCCGTTGCTCTTTTACAACTTTTTCAAATGAGGGGGCATGGCGAAGAATATCATCTCTGAATTTACTTGATTGCTTATGAGTTTCGGCCATTAGATCAATTGGATAAAATAAATTAGTTAAAAATGAACGATTGCTTTTAAAATATAAAAAAGAAGATTAAATGGCTGATACACTCTTAACTAGTATTTACCGCTTATCGTTCAATGGGTTATGGCTTGTTGTGATACGATATCATAAGTATTCTGAAATGCAAAAAATTAGTTATATCGGTCGTTTTTAATCACAGCTGTCCAAAACGTTTTAGAATGTAAGAAATAAGGTGTCCCGGTCTGTTCAGGACAGATTTCTATTCCTATGACGATCTTGGCAATGTGGAATGGGTTGTGCACAAGTGGGCAACCGGATATAATGCAAAGGTAATTTATACGAGAGACTCACAGGGAAGAATTACAAAAAAAGAAATTATTGACAATAACGGCAGGCATATGTACTATTTTTAAGCATATAACCAACCAGGCAGAATGATTAGCGATTCCACTGATACGATCTCAAGCGGAACCAGTGTAGTGGGTTATGATGACTATTTCCCGTACGGTTCTATCATGCCTATCCGAAGCCATGTTTCTTCTGAATTCGACCGTTACAAGTTCACGGGCAAGTATAGGGATACGGAGACAGGCTACGATTACTTCGGTGCAAGGTATTACGATAGCTGGCTGGGTAGGTTTTTGAGTGTGGATCCTATGTCAAAGAAGTATCCGAGATTCAGTCCATATAATTATACCCTTGATAATCCATTGAGACTCGTGGACCCGCATGGGGAAAGTTTTGCAGATCCTTATAAAGGGCCTTTGCCATGTTGCAAGACTTATCCTAGATCTTTTCCTGAGTGGGGTAATAATTTTACACCTTTTTTAACTTCAAAAATCAAAACAGCAACAAAAACGACTATTGAGAACGTTGCTAAATATGCCGATCAAGCTTCCAAAGCTTCTGATAAAACCGAAGCAACAGGTATTGGTATGGCTGTCGTAGGGGAGTGGGCGTCTTTTGTAGCTCCTGAAGCTGGCCTACCCGAAGCAGGTACCGGTTTAGCACTGGCGGGATTCAGTGAAGGGGTCGGTAATGGTGCAGATTTTGTTTCTGCGGCTGCCAAATGGATGGACGTGGGTTTTGGAGGCTCTAAAGCGGCCGCTGTCAATCAATCATATAAAGTGGCTGTCGATCTTACTACGGGTTCACTTTTGGGCAGGCTTTTACCTGAATCGGTGCGATCGGAAATGAATTCGGTTCTAATATCAACCTTTAAAGATGTATTCCAAATGAATGCTAAACAAATCATTGATCAACAATTAGGAGTTCAGTAATGATACCAATTTCAAAAGACAAGTTGGCGAATGACCTGCGAATTTTTGGACAGGCACATGGAATAAATCCCGTTTATTTTACTACTGTTGTGGGTATTATAGTTTCCCTGAGTTACTATAAAGATTTAAAAAATTGGGAGAATGTCGTACCAGCAAAAAAATGGATCATAGTACCAGCACTTATCAGTACGGCTGGTTTTATACTTATGAGTATCCTACAATTATTGGGGATTGCAAATTTCTAGGATCCGGCAAATCAACGTCTGAATTGCAGCAGGCGAAAAGAAGACGAGCAAAAAAGAAATGAACATATAGTAGAAACAGCAATAAGCAGATAACTCTGAATGTTTATAAATGCCATAATAACATATGCCTAAAAAGTATGAATAAACCGTCATAAGGTGAATCCGGTACCGCATGTATCTTGAATACGATCGGAATCCGGCAGATGCAACCTTCTTTCTCTCCTCCACCTACCGGGAATAGTTTCATTTGTCGCAGGGTCCGGGAGGGCCAATCCTGCGAGGCGGTAAATCGGATAGCTATAATGATAATTAAGTGAAAAATAAACAGAAATGATTGGCCCTTATTTATAGACACCTTAAAGTAAAAGCAAGTCTGCTAATACGTGATGTAAAAGGTCATCCATATGGATGATTTCTAACAAGAAGATTTATTTATGTCAATCCAGCAAATAACAGTACCCAAAACCAATCCTGTCGGTAATGGCAGTGCCAGCTCAAAAAAACTTTTTGATGGTTCGGTGGTCAGCCAGGTCAATACCATCATTCATAACGCCGTCAACACGAAAGCCAGCGATATCCACCTTGAACCCTATGAAGAATCCTTCCGCCTGCG
>DATFNI010000286.1:0-16512 GCA_035266485.1 Balneolales bacterium | reverse complement strand
CCATTTCTGATCAAAAAGCAGGTGAGTCTGACCGTGCGAAATAACTCACACATCCAGCTTCGAGAGGACAAACACTACTACAGTGTGCCCCACTCCTATATCAAGGGGAAGGTAAAGATCATCTATACCTCCCGGCTGGTTCAAATCTTCTGCCGGGGGAGTCTGATCGCCTCCCATCCCCGCGATCGCACTCCCTGGGGTTACACTACGGTTAAAGACCACCTGCCTTCCCAGCACCAGTACTGGAGCGAGCGGGGACCGGAGTGGTACCAGCGCCGCGGGCACGGAATCTCGGCGGAAGTAGGCCAATTGGTCGAACGGATCCTGACCTCCCGGACCTATCCCGAACAGGCCTTTCGTAGTCTTGACGGGATACTCGGATTGCACCGCAAGGTGGGGACTGAGCAGCTCACCGAAGCCGCCCGCATCGCCCTGAGTCTGGATCAGTGTAATTATAGCTTTCTGGCCCGGCTGATCAAAAACGGAATGGCAGGCGGGGGGACCACTCCGTCCGGTCCACCGGCCAAACTACCTGACCACGAGAATATCCGTGGCAAAGAGTATTTCCAACAATCCCTTAACCTCTAACTCACCCTTCTATGAATACCTCCAAGAACGAAGAACTCATGTATGAACTCCGCCTCCATGGCATGTTGTCCAGCTGGCAAGCCTTGCTGGAAACCCGCTCTCACACGGACCTGTCCCTGCCGGAAGGGCTGCAACATCTGTTGCAGTCCGAATGGCTTGAGCGGGGCCGGCGCCGGGTAGCCCGACTGCGCAAAGCGGCCGGCTTCCGCTATCAGGCCAGCCTGGAAGAACTTGCCTGGACCCCGGATCGCGGACTGGACAAAAACACCATCGCGCTGCTGGCTGAAGGACAATATATTCGGGACGGCCAGGCTGTCTTGATTACCGGTCCGACCGGAAGCGGAAAGAGTTTCCTGGCCTCGGCCCTGGGCCAGCGGGCCTGTGAGTTGGGCTACCGGACCGGTTATTTTAACATGCAAAAACTCCTCCATGCCTTCCTGATTGCCCGAGCTGACGGAACCATTCTGAAGTTGCTGGACAAGATCGCCCGCACGCACCTGCTCATCCTCGATGATTTTGGACTCCGGCCTCTGGAGACTCAGCAGCGTCTGGATCTGTTGGACATCCTCGAAGATCGTCATGGAAGGATGGCCACGATCATCCTCAGTCAGCTTCCGGTGGCCAACTGGTACGATGTGATCGGGGAAGGGACCATTGCCGATGCCATTTTGGACCGGCTTATTCACACCTCATACCGCATCGAATTACACGGTGAAAGTATGAGAAAAAAACGGTAACATTGTCATAGCCAAAAAGGAACACAACCAAAGCCCGATGGGGGGTCACTTTCGCCGGAATGAGGGGTCAGCTTCGCCGGAATAACCAATTGGCTTTACCGGTGGAGATCCGGAGTGGCAACTCCAGCGCATAACATGGGATGGACCCACGATTTATAAGGCGTTGTCATCCTGAACCCCCATATCAGACCTATGCCTACATTTACATGACAGTTTGGGGTGAAGGATCTCGTGTATCCTGGCACCAATCCTATAAAAACGATTTAAGGATCGATACCCTTTGCTAACGGGATTCTACTTATCCCGCTAAAGCGGTATAAATCAGAATGACATCTCAGTGTTGAGAGGATTTACTATAACACGTTGTCATTGATAAAGGTAATGGACATATTCCACCAATATGTTTGATTCGAAAATTATTTTACATCTACGTCATGACTAATTATCCATCCCCACTATGATCACCAGAAAAATCACCTCGCTTTTAATCATCCTATTATCCATTTGCGACTTAAGCTTCGCGCAACAGAAAGTTAAAAACCCGGATCCGCTGCGTTTTAAGGAGGAGATTAACAACTTCAAAGAGTGGGATGCCAAGAACAGTTTCCCCAAACATGCTATTCTCTTTGCCGGCAGCTCAAGTATTCGTTTCTGGAAATCACACGACAGCTTCCCGACATTACCGGTCATAAACCGGGGTTTTGGCGGTGCACACATCTCAGATATGGAATATTTCTATAATCAGGTCATCGGCAAATATGATCCGTCGATCATCGTATTTTATTGCGGTGATAACGATGTTGCAGCAGGTAAATCTGTCGACCAGGTTTTCGAGGACTATAAGAATCTGACCAACCATATACTCCATGATTTCCCCGACGTGAAGTTTATCTATCTGCCTATTAAACCAAGCTCAAGCCGCTGGAATTACTGGGGCAAGATGGATGAGTTTAATAAACGCGTCAAGGCATACAACAGCCAAAACAAACATCTATTCTACCTGGACACTGCCACGCCGCTCCTCGGTTCAAATGGCAAACCGGACGATTCCCTTTTCCGGGATGATCATCTCCATCTGAATCCCAAAGGCTATGTCATATGGAACCGGATTTTAATGCCAGAACTCAAAGAACTCTACTCCGTCGGGAATTAAGATTATCACCAGTCTGCGTGCAATTGCCGGTGAAGTGCAGTATCGTTGGCATTTTTCAATTCTGAAGCCTTTCGTGGGATAACCCATTACAAAGACCTGTACGATGAAGAATTCATAATTACATCTCGTAATTATCATTTCGTTGTTATATACGTTCTGCGCAAGGCGGGGAATGATAAATGGTGCGGGAAACTAACGGTGAATTCACATCACGACGAAGGAACAGAATTTATTATCCAGTTGCCGGGATAATATAACCCCACTTCGCAAGAAGCAAATATCACAGATATCTAAATGACGGGAGGCTGGATGAGTCTTTTATCGTCGTGCTTGCCACTTTTCTCATCTTCCTATCTCTGACTCACGTTAAATACGTAAGCACAAAGCCGCCGCAACCGATCATTACACATTCCTAATATTGAATTAGATACGATTAGTCAGATTATTTTCTTAGATATAGGTGTGAAAAGATTAGTTGAAGACCAGCGATAAGGTTAGGCTTATCGCTTACACAACATGTAATTACGGAGTTGCTATACCTGTACAATCCGGTTGTAGTGATATCTCCTATAAAAATATAGAATTATACCTGACGGGGTTTGATAAAATATATCGGTAAATGAACGTCGAATCGGTCAAATGTGTGACGGAACGTTCCAATCCGATATCGACCGTCTTTTTCTATCCATGAAACAAATTCGCAGGATTTTACGAATTAGTTAGTATAGAGTGTGAATAGTTGACCGGGATAAAAGTTCTACAACCTGAAGTGTGCATTAAAGGGACAATAAATGAATCAATATCCAAAAGGGCACAATCCTTCTGTTCTGATAAATATCCATGCCATAACGTCTCCTTCAGGGGATGTTGGGGGGAGTCCGGGTAAACGACAATGGCAAGCTCAAATACACCTATTGATATCTGGTAGCCTGGGGAAAAGATGAAAAAAAGAAGTGGCAATGGGATCGAAGATTTACAGCTCATAAATGAAACACTGAAAAAAGAGCTGGAACAGAAAAACCGGAAGTTAGAGATTGAAGCTGCGTTGGAAAGGGTAAGATCAAGATCCATCGGAATGCGCCATACTTCCGAGTTGCAGGAAATAGTTAATATAGTCGCCCGGGAATTGCATAAAATGGAAATGGATATAACCGGAGTATTCATGGTTATCAATAACAACGAAATTGACAAAAAATTTACATTTTGGGGATCTTCGGGTGTGACCGAGACTTATGTAAAAAAAGCCGCTATTCCCTATCTGGATCGACCGATTTACACTGTATTGGCAGAAGCTACAACAAAAGGTGAGCGATTCTTCACTGAAGAATATTCAAGGGAGGAAAAAATTGAATTCTTCAAACATTTATTTAAATATCCGCCATATAATACATCTACTTCTGAATGGAAGGAACATGTTTTGTCCCGTGAAGGCGGCTATACCAGATCTGTTGCGGTTTCCCATTACACATCTATATTCGTAGTAAACCATTTTGGAAGAAAATTATCTGATGAAGATAATGTAATCCTAAAACGCTTTGGAAAAGCTTTTGAACAGATTTACACTCTATTTCTCGAAATACAGAAAGCAGAAGAACATGCAAAAGAAGTTGTTAAGCAGGCATCATTAGACAGAATCCGCGGTGAAATTGCGAGTATGCGAACAACGGAAGATTTGAATCGTATAACTCCAATCATATGGCGGGAACTTAAAGAACTTGAAGTCCCCTTTTTCCGGTGCGGTGTTTTTATAGTTGATGAAACTCAGGAGAGTATTCATGTGTATTTAACAACTCCCGATGGCAAAGCATTAGGCGCATTAAAATTGCCTTTTAAAGCTAATGAATTGACGAACAACGCAGTTGAATACTGGAGTAAGAAAAAGGTTTATAAAGATCATTGGGATAAACAGCGGTTTATCAACTGGACAAATTCGATGATGAAGTTAGAGCAGGTTCAGAACGCCGAAACCTACCAGGGTTCATCAACTCCGCCTGAATCTTTATACCTGCACTTTGTTCCATTCGCACAAGGGATGCTTTATGTAGGAGATGTTTCCCCTCTCGCAGTTGAAAAGCTCGATATAGTAAGTTCATTAGCGGAGGTATTCTCAATTGCTTATGCACGTTATGAAGATTTTAAAAATCTGGATGAAGCAAAAAACAAAATCGAAATAACTTTAGGTGAATTAAAAATAGCACAGGCACAACTTAAAGAACTTGATCAATTAAAATCTCAATTCTTTGCAAATATTTCTCATGAGTTCCGTACACCGCTCACTTTGATCTTAGGACAAATTGAAAGTGTTCTTTCATCCAAGATAGACATAAAAGAAAAAGGGAAACTTCATGTTGCAAACAGGAATGCAAGAAGACTTCTGACTTTAATCAATCAATTACTTGATCTTTCGAAGCTTGAGTCAGGAACTATGGAGTTGAAGGCAGAACAGCATAATATTGTTTCATTTCTAAAAAGTCTATTTTATTCTTTTGAATCAATGGCTGAGTCTAAAAGAATTAATCTAAAGTTTGAATCGGAATTTGAAAACATTCCAGTTGTATTTGATCCTGATAAAACGGAAAAAATATTTTATAATCTTGTCTCAAATGCGTTCAAGTTTACCCCCGCTAATGGAGAAATTAAGGTTAGCTTATCTGTAGTTGCTAATTCCCTGGTTGAAGTTAGAATTAAAGATACGGGAAAAGGTATAAAAAAAGACCAGATTCCATACATTTTTGACCGTTTTTACCAGGTTGACGGTGCAAATACTCGTGAGTATGAAGGAACAGGAATAGGGTTATCTCTTACAAAAGAATTAGTTGAACTTCATAAAGGAAAGATTACTGTGGATAGCGAGGAAGGCCGGTGGACAGAATTTAGAGTCCATTTTCCTCTTGGAAATAAGAGTTTAGAAAAAGAGAAACGAGTTGATCTTCCTGTTGATAAGTTTTCTTTTGAAGATATTGATACTCAGGTCGAAATGATTCAAACTGGACAAAAACTAGAAAACAATAACAAAGCTAACGTTGATAGAGAAATAATATTAATAGTTGAGGATAATTCGGATGTCAGATCTTACATACGTGAACAAATTGAGGATGATTACAAAGTAATCGAAGCTGCTAATGGTGAAGAAGGAATATTGAAGGCCCGCGAAGAAATACCTGATCTAATTATCACAGATGTAATGATGCCTAAAATAAATGGTTATAAATTCAGTAAAGAAATAAGAAAAGATGAAAAGACAAGTCACATCCCGATAATAATATTAACAGCAAAGGCCGGACTAGATGACAAAATTGAAGGACTTGAATCAGGGAGTGATGCCTATTTAACAAAACCATTTAATTCAAAAGAACTTAGGGTTCGTATAAAAAATTTAATCATTCAGCGAGAAGAGCTTCGTAGAAAATTCAGCCGTGCAACCATAATTAAACCGTCCGAGGTTTCTACTATTTCGGTTGATCAGAAATTTTTACAAAAAACAATAAAAATTATCGAGACGCATTTCGATGATGAACAATTCAGTGTGGAGAAACTTGCTAAGGAAGTGGGTATGAGTATTTCTCAGCTTAACAGGAAATTGAATGCACTTATAGATCAGCCGGCAGGACAATTGATACGTTCACTTCGTTTACAAAGAGCAGCAGATCTATTAAAACAAAATGCAGGGTCTATTGCAGAAATTTGCTACAAGGTTGGATTTAATGACCAGTCTTATTTTTCAAGATCATTTAAGAAGCAGTTCGGGTGTTCGCCGTCGGAGTTTAAGAATATATAATTTTGTAGTATGATTACAGTTGCTGATAAGTGATTGATTTCACCTGAGGAAAAATAAACTACTGCTTAATTTTAAAGAAACTTTAGACTGCCGAATAATATAAATTCAACTTAATTGCCCCAAAAGTCTAAATTTTTGCACAAATAGTGCAAGACTTACATAAGTCATTCGCTTAATTTTATACTTGACATTTCCCCAGCAGTGCCCAAAAAGTCAAAAAAATGACCGTGATAAAAATTAATGGGATTTACTCTCATGAAAAGATTGTGCTTGACGAGACTAGAACAATTGAATGGAAAGAATTAACCGACGAAGAACCTCCCCGGATGCCTTTCGGCTGCAGTATAGAATTGACCATTGCTTATGACGTAAATGATTTTCTTCACGGTAAAAACGGAATTGTTTGGGGGACTTATGAACTAATGCAGGCTGAAATAATAAGGGATGCTCTAATTGCACAAAATATTAGCGCAGAAATGAAAAGACTTGAATTTCCCAAAGCAAATTTATTTCTCGTAAGCATTATAAATAAAGCAGATATAGTTGAAGCAATAGATTACATCTGGAAAAGTAATCATGGTTTGCGCCTCAAGCCAGACTGGACTTATCCAAACGGTGAAGTAAATGAAAGTTTTGAACAATGGTTAAGCGGACATTAGTATCTAAATAATATACTTTCTAAACAAATAAAAAAGAAATTACACCATGGCAAACATATTAGTTCACCACAAAGTCGAAGATTACAACAAATAAATAATGAAACATATGATATACCGCCGCCTTTGCGAAGTGATTGTTTGCGGTCAGTTTCATATATATTCTTAATAAAGTGAAAGGGAAAAAGTATAATAGCAAGTTCTTAATCATGCTCGGTTAGATAGGTAAACTAAAAAGAAGAGAAAAGGAAATATTCAAAGCCAAGCAGCGATTGATTTATAATTTAAAAGCAAATAAAAGTAGGAGATGCAAAGTTTGCATCCTCTACATTAATTCAGAAGAGGATTTTATATAAAATTCTAAATGTTCATCTAAAAAAAATAATGTATTACAATCAAAAAAGGAGTTAATGCTATGAAGATTTTAAAAAACTGGAGGAAGCAAAAAACAAAATCGAACAGGCGCTGAGCCAATTAAAAGCTACGCAATCCCAACTGATCCAGACCGAGAAAATGGCCAGTCTTGGGGAGCTCACCGCCGGCATTGCCCATGAAATACAAAACCCGCTTAATTTTGTCAATAATTTCTCAGAAGTCAGCGGTGAGCTAATCGATGAAATGAATGAGGAGCTGGATAAAGGTGACGTCAGGGAGGCCAAAGAAATTGATGGTGACATCAAAACCTTGACTAAATCCTCCATCACGGACGGCGCGCGGACGAAAGGCATGCTGCAACACAGCAGTGGACAGAAAGAACCGACATTAATGCCCTGGCCGACGAATACCTGCGCCTCTCCTATCACAGGCTCAGGGCAAGGGACCAATCCTTTACCACCGATTTTAAACTGGACGCGGATGAAACACTCCTAAAACTGAACCACCCTGCACTCAAAGTTCAGGGTTTTTACCCGAACCTGTGACCAATAAATGTGGTTCCACAGGATATTGGCCGGGTACTGATCAACAATGCGTTTTATGCTGTTGCTAAAAAGGCAAAACAAAACCTGAGTGGGTACAAACCTTCCGTTATTGTAAGCACTAGCTCAACAATGTCCCCTTCAGGGGATTCAGGGGTGGAAATCCGGGTGAAAGACAACGGCCCTGGGATTTCCGAAGAGGCTAAAAAGAAAATCTTCCAGCCCTTCTTTACCACCAAACCTACGGGCCAGGGAACCGGACTGGGATTATCTATGAGCTTTGATATCGTCAAATCGCACGGTGGCGAAACGAAAGAGGGCGAAGGTTCTGAGTTTATTATACAATCACCGGGTTAACGAACCCCAAATTTGTTAGTGACTAATATCCCTTATATCGAATACGCAGCATAAAAGCCGCTGCAACCGATCATTACACATTCCTAATATTGAATTAGATACGATTAGTCAGATTATTTTCTTAGATATAGGTGTTAACTGATTAGTTGAAGGCCAGCGATAAGGTTATGCTTATCATTTGTTTACACTACTTGTAATTACGGGGTTGCTATACTTATACAATCTGTTTGTAGTGATATCTCCCATAAAAATATAGAATTATACTTGATGGCGTTTGGCAAACTATCTCTATAAATGAACGTCGAATCGGTCAAATACATGACGGACCGTTTCAATCCGACATCGACCGTCTTTTTCTATCCGTGAAACAAATTCGCGGGATTATACGAATTAGTTAATATAAAGTGTAAATAGTTGTCCGGGATAAAAGTTCTACAACCTGAAGTGTGTATTAAAGGGACAATAAATGAATCAAAATCCGAATGGGTACAAACCCTCTGTTCTGATAAATATCCATGCCATAACGTCTCCTTCAGGGGATGTTGGGGGGAGTCCGGGTAAACGACAATGGCAAGCTCAAATACACCTGCTGATATCTGGTAGCCTGGGGAAAAGATGAAAAAAAGAAGTGGCGATGGGATCGAAGAGTTACAGCTCACCAATGAAACACTGCAAAAAGAGCTGGAGCAGAAAAACCGGGAGCTTGAGATTGAAGCAGCATTGGAACGACTGCGGGCTCGTTCCAGCGCTATGCATAAAAGTAATGAGTTAAAAGATGTAGTCAGAGCGCTTTATAAAGAATTCCGAACCCTTGTAACAGCTATTGATTCTGTCAATATCCAGTTAAACCCCGATTCTTCTAAAGATATCCATTTCTGGGCATCGGTAGAAGAAGACATTTACCCGGAATTATATCATGTGCCGTACTCTGAGTTACCGATATTTGAAAAGTTTTACAACGCTTTTCATTCACCGCGAGACGAATTTTTTGATTATTCACTAAACAAGGAAGAAAAAGATGCCTTTTTTAGAGAAATATTCAACGTCCAGCCTGTTCCACCCAAAAGAAAAAAATTGATTCAAGATGCTGAAGGAATGGTTATGATGGGCTGGTTTCATAAGCATTCTGGAATCGACATCGTGCGATACAATCTCAAACGTTTCAGTGAAGAAGAAAAGAAAATAGTACAACGGTTTGCTGCTACGTTCGAACAAACCTACACCCGTTTCCTCGATCTCCAAAAAGCGGAAGCGCAAGCCAGAGAAGCTCAAATTGAAGCGGCTCTGGAAAGGGTTCGAGCCAGGTCCATGGCGATGCACCATAGTAGGGAACTAGTCGAAGTTGTTCGACTGCTTGACAAAGAGATCAAGGGATTAGGAATTCAATTTGTTGACGCGACACAAATACTTACTGATTTTTCAAATCCTAAAGAGGGTTTAAATAGTTGGATTACGGTTGAAGGGATGGATTACCTGAAAAAATTTCATGTCCCATATCTTGATCATCCGAACTGGTTCATGCTATCAGAAGCACTCAAGAAGGGACAAAATTTTTATACGGAAAAATACTTAGATACCGAAAAAAACCGGTATTTCAGATTACTTTTCAAGTACTCCGACTTCGGGAGGATTCCAAAGGAAAGACAAGCAGTCCTTCTTCACGCCCCCGGTCTGGTAAAATCCTACGTGATCCATAAAAACTCAATCCTTCTCTTTCAGCATAATGGGTTGAATGAATTCAGTGCTGAGGATAATGCGATATTCAGACGATTTGGGGCGGTCTTTGAACAGGCCTACACCCGCTTCCTCGACCTCCAAAAAGCAGAAGCACAGGCAAGAGAATCGGAGATTCAACTTGCTTTAGAAAGAGTCCGTGCCAGAACGATGGCAATGCACAAAAGTGATGAACTGGCTGAAACGGCAGCAATCCTCTTTCAGCAAATGACGGAGCTTGGAGTTACACCTGAAAGGATAAATATCTGTCTGATTAATGAAGCAGACAAAATTCTTGAGGTCTGGGCTACAGATCAACAAGGAATGAAGATAAGCCATCACTTTAACGCAAGTCTTGATGAGCCGACCACGGGAAAACGGGTATATGATGCGTGGAAAGAAAAAAAGAAATCGATCATCATTGACCTGAGCGGAAAGGAATTAAATGATTGGATCCGGTATGTGCGGGAAGTAATGGGCATGACAATTAAAGCTGAGTTAGTAAAGGAACATCGAATACACAGCGTTGCTTTCTTCTCACAAGGTATGATATTAACAACTACTCCCGAACTATTACCGGAAGAATCAATAAAATTACTGGAACGTTTTGCAGATGTATTTAATCTTACTTATCGCCGCTTCCTTGACCTTCAAAAAGCAGAAGAGCAGGCAAGAGAAGCCCAGATTGAAGCTGCATTGGAAAGGGTGCGAAGCAGAACAATGGGCATGCAGCATTCAGATGAACTGAATGACCTGATCGCGATCGTTTTTAAAGAGCTCACCCAACTGGACTTAATCCTGACTAGGGGTATTTTTATGATTTGGGAACCTGATCATAAGTCGGTCAGGTGGTGGATGGCAAATTCAGAAACCCCTTCTGAACCCATGAACTTTCTGATCCCCCATCACTCACATCCGGCCCAGAATGCATATGTCGAAGCCTGGAAAGACCGGGAACCACGCTGGACCTATGAGCTCCAGGGAAAATCGAAACGCGAGTGGGATGATTATTTATTTTCAGAGACAGAACTTTCCACCTTGCCCCTACCTGTGATAGAGGGAATGAAAGCTCCGGATAAGGTCATTTTGACGGCCTCATTCTCAGCATTTGGGTGTCTGGCGGTAGCCAGTCTCGAGCCGTTATCAGAATCCCACATTGAGCTGATAATGCGTTTTACCAAAGTCTTTGACCAGACATTTACCCGCTTCCTGGACCTTCAAAAAGCCGAAGCACAAGCCCGCGAATCTGAAATTCAACTTGCTTTGGAGCGCGTCCGTGCCCGGACCATGGCCATGCACAACAGTGATGAATTGGGAGAAGTGGCCTCGGTTCTGTTTGAACAGATCAGTTCACTGACCGCAACACCCGACCGATTCAATATTGGGATTGCCAATGAAGAAGATAAATCATTTGATATATGGGTAACTGACCAGGAAGGGCATAAGATCACCAAAAGGTTTATCGCAGAGTCAAGCAATTCACCTGTTATTGCCGAAGCATTTCAGTTATGGAAAAAACAGGAAAAGTTCAAGATCCTGGATCTATATGGAGAAAAACTGGAAAACTGGGTCCGCTATATGGGCGGTAAAGTAGGTGTCCCATTTAGAAAAGATCGTGTTAAAGATCACCGGTTTATTTCCAGTGTCATCTTCTCTCATGGATTTATTGGGGTTACTACAAATAAAGAACCTGACCCGGAAACCATCCATTTACTGGAACGGTTTTCCAAAGTATTTCAGCAAACATATGTTCGCTTCCTCGATCTGCAAAAAGCAGAAGCACAGGCAAGAGAAGCTGTTAAACAGGCATCTTTGGACAGGATACGCGGCGAAATTGCCAGTATGAGAACGACGGAGGATCTCAACCGCATCACTCCGGTTATCTGGAATGAGCTGAAGACTCTGAATGTCCCATTTATACGCTGCGGAGTATTTATCATCAACGAGTTTCGGGCTACCGTTCAGGTCTATTTATCCAAACCTGATGGCAAGCCACTTGCCGCTCTGAGCCTACCCTTTGAGTCTACCCGTTTAACCAGGGAATCTGTCGCCACCTGGCGCAAAGGTGCCATTTATAAAGAACATTGGAACAGGGATGATTTTGTCCGGTGGATGCAATCGCTGATTAAAATGGGGCAGGTTCAGAGTGCTGAAACTTACCAGGGTGCAGACCAGGCACCGGAATCACTCGATTTACACTTTCTCCCCTTCACACAGGGAATGCTGTATGTTGGGAATACCAGCCCGCTTTCAGAGGATGAAATAGAACTGGTACAATCGCTGGCCGATACCTTTTCCGTCGCTTACGCCCGCTATGAAGATTTTAACAACCTGGAGGAAGCAAAAAACAAGATTGAACAGACGCTGAGTGAATTAAAAGCCACGCAATCGCAACTGGTCCAGGCCGAAAAAATGGCCAGTCTCGGGGAACTCACCGCTGGCATTGCCCATGAGATACAAAATCCCTTGAATTTTGTGAATAATTTCTCGGAAGTGAGCACCGAACTCCTGGAGGAAATGAAGGAGGAGATCGAAAATGGGGATCTGGATGAAGTAAAAGCCATCACCGAAGATGTCATCCAAAACCTCGAAAAGATCCTTCACCACGGGCGGCGTGCCGATGGGATTGTCAAAGGGATGCTTCAGCACAGCCGGGGCAGCAGCAGGCAAAAGGAGCCGACGGATATCAATACACTTTGCGATGAATACCTGCGTCTCTCCTACCATGGACTTCGGGCCAGGGACAAATCCTTTACTGCCGATTTTAAACTGGAAGCTGACGAATCGCTACCAAAAGTAAATGTGGTTCCACAGGATATGGGCCGGGTATTACTGAACCTGATCAACAATGCGTTTTACGTCGTCTCTGAAAAGGCAAAACAAAACCTGGATGGATACAAACCCTCCGTTATTGTTAGCACCCGTTCGGGTAAGTCCCCTTCAGGGGATTTAGGGGTCGAAATCCGTGTAAAAGACAACGGCCCCGGCATTCCCGACGATGTTAAAAAGAAAATCTTCCAGCCCTTCTTCACTACCAAACCGACCGGCCAGGGAACCGGTCTGGGATTGTCTATGAGCTTTGATGTTGTGAAAGCACATGGGGGGAAACTAACTATGGAAAGTAAAGATGGTCAAGGAACCGAGTTTACCATTCAATTACCAAATGTTTGAATCACGGATTAATGGGATTACAGGATTACACGGACGACGAAGGACGGGTGACCGTAGCCGTCAGCCGTCTGGAATCTTAATTGAATGCTTATATCAAACTCACGTCAAAAACCTAAATCCGTGTCCATCCGTAATTCAGACAATCTTTGATATCGTGAAAACACAAGCGAAACCATGAAATATTTGTTCTTCTTTACGATCCTGTTTTTTAACAGCATCTGCTGCTCAGCTCAATCCCGATTACCTGCCGAGCTGCATTTTAACCGGTTAACCGTTAAGAACGGCCTGCCGGAAGGGACGGTCATTTCAATGGTACAGGACAAAGAAGGATACATCTGGATGAGTACGCAGCAGGGTTTGGTGCGGTACGACGGTTATCATGCCAGGGTTTACACCATGGGTATTAAAGATCCTCACAAAATGAGTATATGGAGTTTATTCCAGGACCGGGAAGGAAGGCTTTGGGCGGGAGGTTCAAATACGATATACCTTTACAATCGGACGCTGGATCGTTTTACCCGGTACCGGATTACTTCGTCGATTCCGGATTCAGTTCAGTCGATTATAAGTGGTATCCATGATGATAGCCAGGGACGCCTCTGGATTAAATTATTTAATCTTAGTAATAACACTTCGTCATTTTGTTTATTCCATCCGCAAACCGGTACCTATCAGTGGTACGGAAAACAGGAAAACGGGAAACACCACATAAATACCGCTTCCCTTTCTGACGAATTACAGGATGCTTCCGGACACATCTGGCTAAGTTCCACCAACGGGTTATATGAATTCAATGAAAACAATCAATCCTTTACCCCTTACCTGGCAACTCCTGATTCGGCGAAGCAAAAAGGATTTCCCCATATCACGGAAGACTCCACTCGCCCGGATGATCTTTGGCTGACCAATACTCATTACAATTCATTTTACGGATCAATCGATTTTGGCTACCAGAAAGGGCTTTACCTGTTTAACACCAAAAACGATTCCGCTGTTGCTTTTTACCATGATCCTGATAATCCTAACAGCATTGCCAGCGATACAGTCTTCACGGTATTTAATGACCGCAGCCACCGGTTATGGGTCGGTACAGAAAGAGGATTGTCGTTATATGATCCCGCTAAAAATAATTTCATCAACTATTATCCGAGGGAAAAACCATTAGGAAATAACGATGCCGTCATCGACATCATCGAAGATAAAACGGGGAATTTCTGGTGCCAGACCGGATTCGGCCTGCTTTATTTTAATACCCGCACCCGCACATTCAGGCGCATTACCGCCAATCCAAAGCAGTCCGATGGATTGATCTCAAATTCTCTGAATCACACCTTAATGCTGGATAAAAACGGTACATTATGGTTCGGTGTTCAACAACTTGGTGTTCAATGGATTAATCGCCGGCGTTCCGGTTTTGTTCAATACAGTAATAATCCCGGAGCTTTGTATTATTTCCCCGGAGGCAGGGTGAATGTGAATGGATTTACCAAAGCCTCCGACGGCACGCTTTGGATAGGAGCTGATCACGGGTTGTATCACTGGCGTCCCGGAACAGATTCCTTCACGGCCATCAAATTCTGGAAGGGCAAGGCAGCTAACCCAAATGCAGGCCCGGTGATGGTAGATAAAACGGGTAAGATTTGGTTTGGTGGCGGTAATAACGGAGATTATGGCTTGGATTGCTATGATCTGCGCACCGGGAAAACTACTTATTACCGGTATAACAAAAAAGATCCAACCTCTCTCAGCAACAATGATATCATTTGTATATACCAGGATCACCTGGGGAATATATGGGTGGGAACATACGGAGGCGGCATCTGTAAATTTGATCCTGAAACGGGGAAATTCACCCGTTACCCGTACATCCACAACAATTTTTATAATCGCAATAATCATGGAGCGCTGGATGATAACCAGGTGCTTAGCATTTTTGAAGACAAGTCCGGTACACTCTGGGTAGGCACTAACAAAGGGAGCCTTAACCGGTTCAACCGGAATACAGGTACCTTTACTTCCTATATTGGTAAAGCCCCCGGTTTCAACACCATATTCAGTATTAAAGAAGGCCCCAAAAACGATCTATGGATTGCCACTTACTATGGCGGGGTCTTCCGGTTTAATCCCAGGACAACCCGGGTGCAACGGTTTACCGAAAAGAACGGCTTGCTGTATAACGGCGCTTTTACCATTCTCAGAGACAGCCGCGATAATTTATGGTTACCCTCGGCAAGAGGCATTTCCATATTCAACCTGAAAACCGGTAAGGTACGAAACCTCACCGGTGCCGACGGACTGCCGGGAAGTAATCTTAGGTATGCACTTAAAGTCAGCAACAGCCAATTTCTTTTTAGCTGCGATAATGGATTTATCTCGATCAATCCGGAGGACTTTACCCCCGATACGCATGCACCCGTTGTGCATATTCAATCGGCAGCCTTTACCATCCCTGGCAGTCAGCCCATGCGGGATTCAACCATCGTGGCCTTTGGTAAAAAAAATATCCGGCTTGCCTATAATGAAAACAGGCTTACGTTCAGCTATGTGGGACTGGATTACCAAAATGTGGACCTGGTGCACTATGCCTATAAACTGGCCGGGTATGATAAAAGCTGGATCAGTACCGGAACAGAGCAGACGGCCGTTTATACCAATCTCTCACCCGGCACCTACACCTTTCACGTAAAAGCCGCAAACAGCGACGGGGTATGGAGCACGGTAAATCCATCCATAATGGTTACTATAAATCCCCCCTGGTGGAAAACCGGTTGGGCGTATTCCTTTTATGGACTATGCATCATTCTTGGAATGATTATCGCAGACCGGACACAAAGACGCCGGCTTGTACAAAGAGAACGGAAACGGGCAGAAGAAGAAAGAAGAGAAAAGGAACTCGAACAGGCCAAAGAAATTGAAAAAGCGTATACCGAACTGAAAGCCACCCAATCCCAACTTATCCAGTCCGAAAAAATGGCCAGTCTCGGGGAACTCACCGCCGGCATTGCCCATGAGATACAAAACCCTCTCAACTTCGTGAACAACTTCTCGGAAGTTAGCACCGAACTTCTGGAGGAAATGAAAGAGGAAATTAGAAACGGCAACCTGGATGAAGTAAACGCCCTGTCAGATGATGTCATCCAAAACCTCGAAAAAATCCTTACCCACGGGCGGCGTGCGGACGGGATCGTCAAAGGCATGCTTCTGCACAGCCGGGGCAGCAGCGGACAAAAGGAACCGACCGACATTAATGCGTTAGCCGATGAATACCTGAGGCTTTCCTATCACGGGCTACGGGCCAGGGACAAATCGTTCACTTCCGATTTTAAACTGGAAGCTGATGAAGCACTCCCCAAAATAAATATAGTGCCGCAGGATATCGGACGGGTATTACTAAACCTGATCAACAATGCGTTTTACGCCGTCTCAGAAAAAGCCAAACAAA
>DATFNI010000285.1:0-40694 GCA_035266485.1 Balneolales bacterium | reverse complement strand
CCGCATGAATCGTCGATCTGAATTGAGCCTGTCCCTGCTAAGAGGCAAGTGCTTTCCACCGCCCGTCGTACCGGAAGAGACAGCGAAATCCGTCACTTTCCCGGGCCAGAGTATATCGGCTTCGCCGTTTTTAATCTCTTCAATGGCGGGTTTCAGTGTTTCATAGTTACTGACAGGAACCTGATACCGGAAGCTATTGTAATCCCTGATCTTATAGAAATGATGACGATGTCCCCAGGTTGTATGTTCCGCCTTCCTGAGTAACGAGAGGAGAACACGTTCCTGAACTTGCCGGATACGAGTCATTTCATCGGTTTCATAGTCCCTGGCTGAAAGTGGAAAAGTGCCACGGATACGGCAAGGTCGGTCTTATTGGTAAAATGCATGAAGACGGGGACAACGTGTCCGTCATAAGCGGCTATACCGCTATAATCCCCAAAAAAGACATTTGCCGAGGTTTTAAAAGGCTTTAGATTGACTTTGAAGTTTCGGAATGTCTTCCCACCGTCGGTACTCCTTGCCAGGGTTAAGGCCGTTGTGTTGTCATTCGAATTTCTGCGATCGTAGAAGATGATGTTGATCGATCCGTCAACCGGATCAACAGCCATCCAGGTGAAGAACTGGTCTTTCCCGTTACCGACTTTATCATCGTTGACCCGTATAGCATGCGACCACGATTTCCCTTCATCGCGGGAATATTTAATGAATACATCGGGATCGCCGTTCCTTTGGTCGACCCAGTTCACATATATCGAGCCGTGGTATCGACCGCTGCTGTTGTCAACAGCGGTCACGGGCATCCCGTTGGCACGATCGATCCCTTTAATTGGAAAATCCCATCCACCGACCACGTTGCCAATCACCTTATTCTTGCCAAAGTGCCGGCCGCCATCCGTGGACTTATCAAATAGTAAGCCTTTGGGACCAGCCCAGACAACGTAAACATTGCCATTCTCAGCCACACAGGGAACGGCTCCTTCCACCGTGTTGCTGCTGTCAATGGCATCGCCTCCTGTGTCGGATATCCGCTGCGGCATAAGGAAATTCCGCCCCCCATCGGTTGATCTTGAGAAGTAAATCTGGGTGGAATCAGTTGGATTGTGGCTGCCATAGACATCGAACTGGGTCCACGTAAGATACAGGTTGTTGTAGTATGGTGAGTCGGGATTGTTGTCCGTTATCAGGTATGGCTTGTCCTCGAACGGGGCAACGGTATTGATATGATCAATGACCGGTACGGGAGTCGACCAATTCATCCCATTATCCGTGGAACTGCTGATAAAAATGCCATTGCTGGCATGCAGCGGATGCGGAGTGCGAAGCTGATTGAACGAGATATAACTGTGATAAACGATGCCTTTGCCGGTATTACTGTAAGTCAGAGCATCATCCCCCTGTGTCCGATGTTCAGGATTGGGCATAACGCGCGTGGTCCATGTTTGCCCGCCATCGAAGGAGGCATAGGCATAGTCCGTAATACCCCGCAGTCCATCAGGATAATCGCGCTGCATGGAAACGGCCGTTATCTCGTTCGGATTCTTAGGGTTGATGGCTATCGAAACCTCATTGGGCTGATCGGCATCAGACCGGGTAATTTGTACCACTTTATTCGGGAAGGATTCCTGCGCATAAGTAAACAGAGGTGCCGCCAGGAGAACCACCAGCAAAAAACAACCGGCAAAGAATTTCATAATCATACCACCAATTAATTGACCAAAAAGCTTAAGATAAAAAGCAGAAATAATTTTTGTTTAACCGACACAAAGACTTACAATTGTTTACTGTTTACTGTTTACTGTTTACTGTTTACTGTTTACTGTTTACTGTTTTTGCCTCTTCCCAGTAACGATCCATTTCAGCCAGGTCAACGTCAGTCGGTGTTTTTCCATCTTCGCTGAGTTTTTTCTCGATATACTGAAAACGGTCATGGAATTTATTATTGGTCAATCGCAGGCAATCTTCGGAGTTGAGCGACCAAAAGCGTCCGACATTGACTAATGAGAAGAGAATGTCACCAAACTCCTTTTCGCTTTCTTCCCGGTTATTTGCTTCAATAGTTTCCCGGAATTCGCTGAGTTCCTCCTCCAGCTTGGCCCACACATCCTCATGCTCCGGCCAGTCGAATCCAACGGCTGCGGCCTTCTCCTGCATGCGCTGGGCACGCAACAGGGCAGGCAGCGTGCGCGGGACACCACCAAGCACGGAATCGCGGCCCTTTTCCTTCATCTTTATGCTTTCCCAGTTCCGGGTCACCTCAGCACTGCCGTTCACCTTCGTATCACCAAAGACATGGGGATGGCGGCGGATGAGTTTCTCCTGGATGCCGTAAATCACATCCCCGATATCAAACTGATCCTTTTCATCAGCCATCCTACAGTGAAAAACCACATGCAGCAAGATGTCTCCCAACTCCTTGCGAAGTTCGTCGAAATCTTTCTGATCGATCGCGTCTATAGCCTCATACAACTCCTCGACCATCAAATCCTTGAGTGACTCGTGTGTTTGCTTGCGGTCCCACGGACATTCGACACGCAGAATATCCATTATCTTGACCAGATCGTCGAAAGAGCGCGTTGGTTTTATTGTATTGTTCATGTATTGTGGGCTCACAATTTATGTTGATCGGTGATTGTCAGAGAAATTAGACAAAAGAAATTGGAAATTAGAGAATCAGATTGACGAGACCAGGTTTGTTTTAACCGTTTTGTGAATAATGGATTCATTTATCCGGAAGCCACAATTTCTAATCTCTAAATATCCAGTAGGTATCAGGTTTTCAGTTTCTTTTTCTTTGCCGCAGGGAACAGGACATTATTCAGAATTAGACGATAGCCCGGGCTATTGGGATGAAGGCTGAGATCGGTAGGAGGATCACCAACGCGGTGGATATAATCTTCCGGATCATGTCCGCCATAAAAAGTGAAGGTCCCTTTTCCGTAGTTGCCATGCAAATACTTTACTTCATTCTTGCCGGGGACTTGCGCCAGAATGACCACATCACTCTTAATTAAACTCTTCCGGAAGGCTGTGGTCTCACCCATAAATCCTTTGATACTGCTGACCTGGTCCTGTGTCAGCATGGTAGGTACGGGATCATATTTAGCAGAAAACTGAAAGAGGGTGAAGTAGTCGAGCGCCTGATTCTGGTCCTCTACATTTTTAGGAGCTACATTGATATTTGAAAAAGCATGGTTGTACGGATCGAAGACCAGCTTGAAATTTGTGAAAGCCAGCGTGTTGTTAAAGTTAAGCTTTTGCTGTGCATCCGGATCCGGGGGATCGCCGTCGAACGGTGTGGAAACAATGTCCACTCCCTGGGCTGCGAGGGCAATGTCGAACGTTTCTGTTCCGAGGCACATGGCAAACAGGTAACCACCTTTGCCAACATATTGTTTGATCGCCTCGGCCACCGCCTTCTTTTCATTGGATACTTTTTTGAAACCCAGTTTGTGTGCCAGGGCTTCCATATCGCGGACTTCCTTAGTGTACCATGGCTGATTGCGATAGTAGGCCCAGAACTTGCTGTACTGCCCGGTGAAGTCCTCGTGATGGAGGTGTAGCCAGTCGTATTTTGACAAGTCGCCGTTCAACACCTGCTCATCATAAATTTTTGTATAAGGAACTTCGGCATAGGTCAATGCCAGTGTGACGGCGTCATCCCATGGCCTGGAAAACGGGGGAGTGTAAACGGCAATTTTGGGTGCCTTGATCAACGGCATAACCGACATGTTCACGTCCGGTTGCTGAATCTGTTTGATGATGTCATCCGCCTGGCCCCCGGATAACTGCTTGTATTCGACATTGCGTACGAGACATTTTTGTTCCACGCTGTCCACATCATCCACCATGAAGCTGCCGCCCCGGTAATTCAGCAGCCATTGTGCCCGGTATCCGTCTTTCAGGTGATTGTAGATGATGCCGTATGCCTTGAGACAGTTTGTTTGAGTACCGTCCATCGGGATGAGAACCTTTTGGGCAAATACGGCCGAAATTGTTACCGCACCAAACAGAAGGGTGACGGATATATAACGAAATAATTTCATGATGTGACCGCCTTGGCTTGCAGTTGATGAATCTTGTTACGTGCGTAGGTTGCGTAGAAAGCTTTGGGATAGTGCATGAGCAGATCTTCATATGCTTTCACCACACCCGCCTTCGTGCTGGCTTTTTGTAACCTGATTTCGTTGTTATTGGTAAGATAAGCGATAATTTCCGGCGAATCCGCTAAATGTTGATGACTCTTGCTGAAGTTTTCAACATTAAATTTTCCAATACTCTTTTGATCCTGGTAAAGTACATTGGCCAGGCGGGCACGTTCCCAATATAACCGTTCGGCAAGGGGACCGGTCGGGTTATCCTGTAAAAACTGATCGACAAGTAAATAGGCGAGTTGCGGATGCGAATCACGCCATGCCTTTATGATCAACAGTACCATGTCGTCTTTGAGACCAAATCGTTCATAATTAACAACATGAGGCAGAAGGCTGTCGACCGCAATCTCATTTTTCCCCGTATCATACAGAAACATAGCATGTGAAAACTGCCGCAATGGAGCGGTTACCGAGTCTCCAACCATCCCATCCTGAATATACATCCGGATTTTGAGTGCATCGTTTGAGTACAGAGACGTATAATCACGCTCCAGGGCATGCATCTGTATTTTAGAAAACTCGAAGTCTCCGGCATAAAAATCAGCCAGACTGAGATAATATCGCGTTTTGGAGGCCAGTTCCCCGTTACCTGCAAGCTTGTTGCTTCGGGTTAGGAAAATACGGGCCTGGCTGAAGTCACCTTTGAAGAGCTGGATGCGGCCTTTGATATAATCGAGTTGTGCCCTGTCATGATTGTTTCTGACAGATTGCTCCATCGCTCCGAGATTGTTTTCGGCAGCCGTGACACTGTGAATATGGTTTAAGGCAAGCTCACTTTCGAAAGCCAAAAGATCCGTTTTACTGGTCTTAGCGGGATATCTTTGAGATAACTCTTCGAATAACAGGTACGATGTATGATACAGCGAATCGATTCGGTTTTCGAGAGCCAGATGATACTGTTCCAGGTAGCGGGCCCAGCGTACATACAGACGGGCTCGTTGCTCAAGAGCGTCTCCGGCCAGCGGATTGCCTTGCTGGTGATTATACCATTTGAACGCTTCATTTGCGAGCTCAAATTTGTCGAGTGACACCAGATGCCTTCCGAGGCTGTACACGGGAAACCCTTTCCCATTCAGGCCCGTCTCCAGTCTTTCTGCCGTCGTCAAAGCTTCCTTGTAAGATTTCCGTTCAGTATACAGCCAGATAAGAAATTCCTGTATCTGCATCTGATGACCCCGAACAGCGGTTGCATTACCCAAATCTTTCAGATCAAGGATAAGAGAATCGTATAACTGGGGATCATCCGCCTTTAAAACCTCTTGTTCAACAGCACCAATTTGGTCGGGATTCGACTTCAGAATCTGCACATAGAGTCTGGATGCTTTCTCGTAATTAGCCGCCATCACAAAGTTGTTGGCGGATTCAAACAGGAAGAGGTTGGGATTGTGCAGTTGCTTACGGGCCAGGTTGTAGATTTCAGCAGCCCTGTCATAGTTGTGATATTTCTGCTCCGTCTGGGCCAGGTAGCGATAAACCTGGCTGTTTTTTTTGTTCGCTTCCAGGACCCTTTGCCAGATATCATTGCTCTTGGTAGTGTCGCCCTTCAGTTGATATAACTCGCCCAGACGCACACCCGCAATGACATCCTGAAAATGATTACCGAGCCTCTCTTTCGTTATATCAATGGCCTGGTCATAGCGTTTTAACTGAACCAGGCATTCTACTGTTTTATCATAAACCGGATAGGATTGAGGATTTTGTTGATACAACCGGGAAAGAATACTATATGCCTGCTGGTATTCTCCCTGCTGCATAAGCTGATTGGCAAGCAGAAACCGGCTGTTCGAATTATTCTGTGCGAATCCACTGGTACTGGCACCCAGTATCAGCGCTAATCCAAATAGAAAGATCCGGGAGCGGATATATTTCGACTGTTTAGAATCAGGCATTGGATGCAAGGGGAGTTGGCAAAAGTTCCGGTGCAAATTTCTTCATATTACGATAGAAAAGATTTAAAGGGAAACCAACCACATTGTAATAATCACCTTGTAGTTCCTTGACAAAGACCGAACCCCAATCATCCTGAATGCCGTACGATCCGGCTTTATCATTCGGGCTTCCTGTTTGTATATAATCGATGATCTCCTGATCATCCAGTTCATCGAAAGTCACCAACGTTCGTGCATAAAAAAGCGATCTGTCGATAATTTTAGCGTCTGCATCTGTTTTCAGCAATGCGACGCCGGTATACACCTCATGAGTTCGGCCACTGAGGCTTTTCAGCATAGAGAACGCTTCCTCGGCATCTTCCGGCTTCCCCAACATCCGGCCTTCAAGAACGACAACAGTGTCAGCCCCGATAATAACGGCATTGGCGTGGTCGTCGCTGACATCGGTGGCCTTTTGATCGGCCAGTTGCATGGCCACCTTCCCGGGAGGCTGTCCGGGATGCATGATTTCCTCCACGTCGCTGGGCTGTATGGTAAAAGAGAGATTGATTTGTTCAAGTAAAACTTTTCTGCGAGGCGATGCGGACGCCAGTACAATATGTGCTGAATTCATGATTTAAAGGAATTATTGAGTGATTCTTAAATATAACAGGCCAACGGGGTATATGTAGATAAAATTTCGGTTATAAGTCAAACGTTGCATGATCGTTCAGAACATTTTATTATCATTTTGTTGCGTACCTTACGAAAAAACGGTAAGTACTCACTGGTTAAGAACTAAACGCCGGAAAAAAATATATACCCATGGCAAAAAGACAAACTGGACGTAAAAGCAGGATTAAGAAAGACGAAAAAATGTTGTTTGGCCCGTCGAATTACAAATTACTTATTTCCGGGTTGATATTAATATTTGTCGGATTTCTGGCAATGGACATTGAGAACAAGGTCAAGGGGTTTGTTTCACTTTATATCTCGCCGTTTCTCATCCTGGCCGGTTTTGCCATTATCGTCTTTGCTATCATGAAACCCCGCGATGAAGAACAGGATTCCAATAATGCCGTTACTGATGGCATCTGAGATCATAACTAACTGATTTCTATCCAAAAAAATTAGGGCTAGTTCGATATACTGACAGTGGATCGCATACTTAATTTTATTTTCGTCCTGGTTCTCATGATCATAGCAGTAGTTGTTGCCAATCATGCGGAACAGATGCAACTGCTCATAGCTCTGCTGTTGGCAGGTTCGATCGGTCTTCTGGCTTTTATACTGAATTTACTAACCCTGGATGGAGCTCACGCTGCGGTTGTTGTCGGAACGATAACGTTTGGTCTGGGCGGGGAAACGGCGGCGATCATCCTCGTGATCTTTTTTTTGACAGGTAGCTGGCTTTCAAAACTCAATCATCTCTGGCTTGAAAAACACAAGCATCCCTGGGAAGATACACGTCGAAACGGACTCCAGGTATGGGCCAATGCATTTTGGTTTTGTGTGTTTCTTGTCATCTGGTTTGCAACAAGGCAGCAGATGTGGTATGTGATTGGCGTTGCGTCCCTGGCAGTTGCCAATGCGGATACCTGGGCTACCGAAATCGGAACGCTGACTGATCGGTTCCGGACACTTCTTATTACAAATTTCAAACCGGTTCCGGCCGGGGTCAATGGGGGTGTCAGCGTGAATGGGACTCTGGCCTCTCTTTTAGGGAGTATCCTGATCGCAGCGGTATATGGAGGGATTGCCGGCCGGGTTGATACCCTGGATTTTCTTATCATCAGTATATGTGGAGTGCTGGGGTGTATCGCCGATTCCTATTTCGGCGCTCTGATACAGACTGACGAACTTGATGTATTCATTCCGGGTTTTACGTACGAAAAATTGGTAATTGGAAATAATGCCGTTAATTGGATGGCAACAGGAGTGGGGGCTGTAATCGCCTTTCTGATTTACTCTGCTCTCCAGGCGCTATAAAATAGTACATTTATGAAGTGGTATAGGAAACTGCACTGGCAGATCATCATCGGTCTGGTTCTGGGATTGGTTTATGGGCTGTTGGCCAGCCAGATTGGATTAAACACGTTTACAGAAGATTATATAAAGCCGATCGGGACGATTTTCGTGCATCTGCTGGAACTCATCGCCGTTCCGCTTGTGCTGACCTCACTGATCATCGGGATCACCAATCTCAGCGATATCAGGAAACTGTCGCGAATGGGCACCAGGACCATTGCTATTTATCTCGTGACGACCATCATTGCGATATCGATTGGCCTGTTGATGGTCAACCTTATAAAACCGGGAAAGGCATTGCCCGAAGCGACACGCGAGCAGCTAATGGCTAGTTACCAGGAAAATGTGAGCCAGAGCGATCAGTCCGCACAGAAAGTGTTGCAGCGCAAGCCTCTCGAGCCCATTGTCGAAATTGTTCCCCGAAATGTTTTTGAAGCGATGGCTCATAATGGAGATATGCTCCAGGTGGTGTTTGTCGCCGTTTTGCTTGGTATAGGACTGATTGAAGTGAACAATGATAAGACCCGAAAGGTAGTCGATGTCATTGACGGACTGAATGATGTCATCCTTAGAATCGTCGATTTTATCATGCTGCTTGCCCCTTATGGCGTGTTTGCATTAATCGGGTCATTGATCATTGATCTGGCCGGGAATGATCTTGGAAAAGCGCTGGAACTGCTCTATGCACTGGGCTGGTACATACTGACTGTCGTCATAGGTTTAACGATCCACCTGGTTGTCACCTATCAGGCTCTGTTCAAGATTTTTAGCAAGATGAGGTTTCGCGATTTCCTGCGTGGTATCCGGCCGGCCATGCTGCTGGGTTTCAGTACCAGTTCAAGTGCCGCTACCCTGCCGGTTACCATGGACCGGGTTGAGAATAACCTCGGTGTGCATGAGGAAATATCAAGCTTTGTGCTCCCTGTGGGTGCAACGGTTAATATGGACGGTACCAGTCTGTACCAGGCCGTTGCAGCCGTTTTCATTGCCCAGGCTCTCGGACTCGGACTCGGACTCGGCCAACAAATAACCATCGTCGTCACAGCCACACTTGCCTCCATTGGCGCGGCCGGTGTGCCTGGTGCCGGGATCATCATGCTTGTAATTGTTCTGAAGGCGATTAACGTGCCGATCGAAGGGATAGGACTCATACTGGGTGTTGACCGTATCCTGGATATGTTGCGTACCATGGTCAACATTACCGGTGATGCCGCAGTGTCGGTAGCAGTCGCCAGCATGGAAAACCAGCTTGGAGCATTACATCTGGACGACTGAGAAGAGAGTTTAGATGTAAGATTTTTGACATTAGAGGGTGGATCCTGAAATGTCTTCCATCCTGGTTCCATGGTTCGTCGGAATTGAGTGCAAACATTCACGTTCTCAATACTTACTACTCAATACCATCCCTGTTCTATCTATAAATATATACGTTTATCTTTATATTATTAATATTATTTAAGATTTTTGATATTTTGATCTGTATCAATTACTCTCCCTATACCAATTAAGCGGAAGCTGCGTCAGCAGCAGAACTATTCATTAAATCGGAGACGTCATGAACCAGGAAAGAACCCTGCGGTGGAGGGATATCTGTTTATTGATCTTTTGTTCCATTCTTATTTTTACGACAAAAGAAGTTGAGGGTCAAAGCCGGATAATCATCAGTCAATATATTGAGACTTCGAGCGGACGCTCACCTAAAGGTATTGAACTTTGGAATCCAACAAGTGAGCCGGTCGATTTTTCAACTGATACTTTAACGGTATTGCTTGGCAGAAATGGAGGAACCTTTTCGGTTGACGTGATAGTGGCCAACGGCCAGTTATCCGGTGGCGCAGTTATGGTTATCGGAACAAGTGATATCGGGACTTATCTTTCCGATCAGGGATTGAGTGATGTCATGTATATCGAAAACAATTTTACATTCAATGGAGATGATGCATTACAGATACAATTGGGCGGCACCATCGAAGATACATTTGGAAATCCGGGCGATGATCCGGGTTTGTCGTGGGATGGTAATGGCGTTTCAACTAAAAATTCGAACATCGAACTCATAGAGGGGATAACCACAGGCTCAAGTGGTGGATTCACCGACCCGAGTGAACGATACAAGACAGTTAGTACAGATAATAGTCTTACCGGCTTTGGAATAGCACCAGTAGGCACTGTCGTTGCTGAGCCCAAACCCGAACCGTCAGAGGCAGCTCAATTCACTGAACCCGACTCAACTACTCATTCAATAACCCTCAACTGGTCAGATGCCGGAGGTGAGGTGACACCGGATGGGTATCTGGTAAAAGTATCAGATGTCAATCCGAATTCTATCGCATTGCCGGTCGATGGCATGCCGGAGGAAGACGATGCAGATCTGTCAGATGGATATGGGGCTGTAAGTGTAAGCCAGGGAACCCAAACTGCTGTGTGGCGCGGGTTAGAGGCTGATAAAACATACTATTTCAGAATGTTCTCGTTCACTAACAGCGGGGCGGATATCAATTACAAAACTGATAATTATGCCTCAATCAGCGTTACAACCAGCCAGGAAAGTGTTCCGGTATCCGGCATGGCTATTAAGGCGGCGATTAACGAGTTCCATTATGATAACGCCGGTTCGGATAGCAATGAGTTTGTTGAAGTGGCGGTGGATACATCGGTGAATATATCAAACCTGGAGATACTCTTGTACAATGGGAGTAATGGGGGAATATACAACACCACGGGTTTGTCTGAGTTTGACCCTGGTGAACGGGAGGGGCGCTGGAAATTCTATGCAAAGCAATATTCATCCATCCAAAACGGTCCGGACGGGATGGCACTGGTTTACCATTTTAGCGACAGGGATACGGTGGTGCAGTTTATCAGTTATGAAGGCTCTTTTACTGCATCGGAAGGTGCTGCAAACGGATTGGTAAGTTACCGGATAGATGTCAGTGAGTCCTCCGGTACCGGAGCAAACGAGTCATTAGGATTGGCAGGAATTCTTTCAGGGGGTACCAATATGGCTATTTGGAAACCCATGACTGCTACGCCGGGGAATATGAACGACCGGGAAAGTATTTTTATGAGGCCGGATACTATCATGAGCCGTACCGTCATCCGGGGTGAGGCCGGATGGCGGATGTTATCGAGTCCCGTTACTGGTTTGAAATATAGCAACCTCCAGGCGATCACACCGTTGCAGGGATTTCCGGGTGCATCAGAAGGAAGCGATAAAAATCTTTTCTCAGGATATGATGGGAACACCTGGAACCCGCCATCGACGCTGGCCGAACCGATAATGATCGGACAGGGATTCATCCTCTATTTCTATAATAATGATCTGGAAGGAAGCAGGAGACTTCCGATTGATTTTGATCTTGAAGGAGGGTTGTCCGATGGGCCCGTAACCGTTTCGCTGCATACCAATGGCGACGGCTTTAACCTGATTGGTAACCCCTATCCGCAGTACATCGATCTGAGTAGTATGGATGTGAATGGAGGTGTTCTGGCCTCGAACGTAGCACAAGTCTGGGACGGAGAAACCGGTTCGTATATCTTATCAACGGAACTGGGCAACCAAATTGCGCCGTTTCAGGGGTTTTTTATACAAAACCAGGATGCTGAATCCGTTACGTTTCATACCAATAGTTCACCGGGTAAAGTACTTGCCAGTAAGGTAAATGTTAATTCGCCGGATCCGGCTATCATTGGCTTCGAAGTTTCAGAAGCTGATAGTGATATCGTGCTGGATAAAGCGGCAGCACTGTATTTCAGCGATGATGCCGTCTCAGGTTGGGACAAGTGGGACATGCAAAAATTGTTGCCGCTTCAATCGGAATATGCAATTCTTGGGATCAAAGGGACCAGGGATGGCAATGCAATTTTGAAAGCGGAGGAGTCGCAGCCGCTAACGCTGAAGACGGCACATACCTTTGAGTTGACGATCAGCGGAACGAGGGCATCGGGAAATAGAATCCTGGAGTGGCCGGTTTGGAGAAACATCCCGGCGTCATGGAAGATTAGTTTGAAGGATCGGGTAACCCAAAAGATTATTGATATGAGGACCGATTCGCTTTACAGATTTAAAGTTGGTGGAACTCAGGGTAAGGCTGTTGCTTCAAATGTTGAACCACCGGCAATCGGTGGAACAAAAGTCAATGGGACACCGGATGCCAGATTTGAAGTGACCATAACACCAACTTTGACTGATATTGAAAACCGGTCGTTAAAGCCGGGTAAAATTAAGCTGGCTCCCAATTATCCAAATCCTTTTAATCCGGAAACGAAGATAAAATTCTATCTGCCCAGTCCAATGAGAGTGAATCTTGCAGTATATGATATCTTGGGAAGGAAGGTAACCGTTCTCATGGACGGCAATGGTACCTCGGGATGGCATACAGTTACATGGAAGGCCGGTGGTGCAGCAAGTGGAGTGTATTTCTACAGGCTTGAGACATCGGGGCAAGTACTGATCAATAAAATGTTGCTGATCAGATAGTGATGATCCTGTCCAATTAAACAAATCACCAAGGAGCTTCAGCTGTATTTGGCTGAATATCAACAAACATAAAAAGAGGAGATAGTAATGAGAACAAAATTCATCAGACTGAGCGCTGCGGCAACTCTTGTCCTTCTGGATGTAGCCTGGGTCGCCGGTCAGTCGGTTCCGGGTTTGCCCGGAGCGCCATCACAGGCACCGATTGGCGGGTTGAGCATACTGGCAGCTGCCGGTGTTGGTTATGCCATGTACAAGCTTAAAAACAGACACAAGGAATGATCACAAATCCAAGGGAAATAACAGATAAACATATCTGTTATTTCAGAAGGGTCATCTTTCGCGTTTCAACGGTTCCACTTGATGATTCCAGGCGATAGAAGTATATCCCGCTGGGGAGATTTGTGGCATCAAAACGATAGGTGTGGCTCCCGGCGGGCAACGCCTGATGATTCAATATCTTGCCGACATTCTGCCCCAGGATATTGTAAATGTCGAGCGATACCGTTTCCCTTTTGGGTAGGACGAACGTGATATTAGTAGATGGATTAAATGGATTCGGATAATTCTGTTCGAGTGTAATCTGCTTTGGTTTTTGCTCGGTTACCTGCTTCGCAATCGGAGTGGCGGTATCGAGTTTAAATCTGGCCCAGACCGGATAATGATCCGACGTAGTTTGGGAGTAGTCGGGAACATAGGCTGCCGTATTTTCGATCCGTTCGGTACCGGTAAAGAAGTTCGGTTTCAGATCATTGGAGATCGTGATATGGTCGATCATCTCTGTACCATCCACAAACGAACTATATTTATTTTCGCTGAGTGGATAGGTGATCACATCAAAATCAGCGGAATCTGAGACAAAAGAAGCATAAGGCGATGTCTCGTTATTGTAAATGGACTCATCCACATCGTCGTTGTAGTCTCCCAGAATCATCACATTGTCCTGCGAATGATTCTGATCCAGGTAATTTTTGAGTGCCGTGGCAGCTGCAACTCTTCTTGAATAGTCTGTTGCAGGATCGGACGTGGATGCCTTGGCATGTATCACGTATGCATAGATCAACTTGTTTTTACCATTAACCTTTGCATTAAAAGTAAACTCCAGCGGATACCGGCCATTGGCCCAGTCATACGAGGAGCCTGCATCGGTTACCAGGTGGCTGTCGAGTGAATCAACAGTTGCGGTCTTGTAGATGAAGGCCGTCTTTTGCACCTGGCTGTAATTAGCTTCAAAACCATGGTAATCGGGCAGTGAATCGAGCAACTGCTGAAACATGGCTGGGTCGCTCACCTCTTCCACGGCATAGAGATCCGCGTTGATATGGCGAATCACCTTAAGTGCATTTACCAGTTGCAGATGATCATCGGTTGGTCCGTTACTGGCATTGCCAAACCATAGCATATTCCAGGTCGCGACATCAAATGTCTCGCTCATTGGAACATCCGAACCCGGATACGTGATATTCCCAACACCAACGTCGGTGGTATCGCGGGGCATTAGTTGATAATCTGTTTTATACTGGCCGAGGATGCCCGTAATATTTGTTTTGCCCATCGGCGCAATAGATCCGGGTAGATCCGTATCCTTGTCAATCCTCATTATTGCCGTTCCGGTGGCATCTGTTATATTGTAATTTGCCTCTGCTGAAAACGCACCTGAATGCTGAATGGTCGCATTCTTTATAGTAATCAGCTGGCCTTCGTACGATTCTCCGATTTGACTTATCGTAATCACCGTTGGCTTGACGGAGTCACGGGGGGTGGAGATCACTTTGAAAGTGACGTTTTTTATCTCCAAAAGGTTTTGATAATCATCGAGCGTGCCACTCACCTGCACGGAGTCGCCAATCGATACTGAGTCGGCAAATGTATAATCATACACAGCGATACCAGCTGACGAGTCTTGTATAAAAGCCGGACTTCCAAATTGGTTAGAGGCAGTTACACGTCCTGCAACGCTGACGCTCGACCCCACACTTTGCTTCCGTGCATCAGCAATGCTTATTGAGGATACCTGCGTAGTGGGATTATCATTGTTCGGTTCTATCCTGCCATTTTGATCTGCTTTAACTAAGCGAATAGCATCGGCTCTCTGAGTTACAAATAATGCGATGAAAAGCGGTATCAGGGATAAAACAACCAGTTTTTTTACAGTAACTGTCTTCGTCATTTAAAAGCTTTTTATGTGCGTGATCTCCTTTTGTGATAATAGATTAAAACAAAATGTAACTCCAGCCTATATATAACCTATTAACAAAAAAATAACGCTCTATTTTGTCATTTTGGTATTCGTAATAGTTCCGATCTTCAGAATCGTAAAAAATTGAAAAAAGTATGTATTTAGCGGGGAGAATTAAGTGATTGAAGTCTTAAAATTCTTACTCGTGCTTAGTTTTCTATTCATTCTTATAAATAGTTTAATATGATTTCATATTTATTCTGTATATAAGATGGATCTTCGACAAATACTTAAACAATGATCGGTTTGCTGCGGTTTTTGAGGATGTAAGGTTTTTTTGTGATTTTAGGACAATGTATAGCAGATATTCACGAAAAATGACATGTGAATGAGTAACTGTCTGTTTAGTGTTTAAGGATCAATGGAATGGTCGTTAGACCAAGGGTGTTATCAAACAGATAGTTAGAAGAAACCCATAAACCAAGAAAAATATATGAAAATGGCTGACACGCTCGCACTCGACATCGAAAATAAAATCGAGTTAACCGAAGAATTGATTGAGGAATTGCAAGACAGTGATCCTCAGCGGGCTCTGCGCTTGCGCGGTCAATTATATGCCATTCAGGTTATCCTGAATGAGATTGAAGACGAGTATTTGGATTTCGCTCACCGACTCAATTGATATTCAGGCTTATGTCCTATTGTACAGATAAATAGCCTCCGAAAGAAATAAAAAAAGCCACATTATTGTGGCTTTTCTTTTGTGTACTAAATCGAAAATAAGATATCAGCCGTCGTTTTTCTTGTCCTGAACTTCGATACGGATATCTTGTGCAAGCTTTTTCAGGTCTTGCAAGCCTTTACGAACACGTGTGCCCGCAGTTTTATTTCCCTTGTCATAAAATTTGACGAAATCGGCTTCCATACCGTCAACTAGGCTTTTGAGTTCATTATAGCGACTCATATGCTTCTCCTATATTATGTTTAAATGCTGAAGTTAATCGTGAACAGGATGATACCCTCTCACTGCAAGCACGAATCTATCTAATACCCTACGTCTAGTCAAGTAAAAAACGCACTCAAACCGGCATAAAGTCCATTTTTTTTAAAAAAAATGGACTAGAAAGGCGAAAAACGAGTATTAAAAAAGGATTAGTTACTTAACTAATATGATTTATAAACATTTATTAATACGGTATTTGAGAAAATTCAGATATGCTGATAATCTGGCTATCTAAAGTCATGCCAATAAGTTCACGGGGAAGGATCATTTTCGTACCTTTTTTTTCGGGTTTTGTCGTAAAATGTGTCTCCTGCCGATCAATATTGCTCTCTGAGGGGGATTCTCCTGATGAAAAAACATAAAGCTGTGATACATCGGGCAAGCTGGTTAACTCAGAAAGATAACGCTGAACGGGAAATAACTGAGGTTCATCTTCTCCAACAATATGAACCAAATTGGAAATAATTAGAATGGACACGGAGGGAAGGGATGACAGGTATCCATGATCAATCGTTAGTTCATCGGAATCCGGATTGAAACTGGCTATTTTTCGTTGATACCCGTTTAATCCAATGGCTGAAACGCCGTAATCCGCAAAAAGAGCAACCAGCTGCCGGTTTAGTTCCCTGATTGCACGAGACCGCGCATCATCCCGCATCATTCCGGTCTGAATTAATCGTTCGGTATACTCACTGTCGCTATGAACAAAAATTCTTGGCACAATACCGGAATCCTGGCTGGCTGTTGCCTCGGCTAATGATTTCAAAAAAAGTGAATTGTCCAGATGTTCGTAGTCTAAATATGCAATATAACCCATAAAACAGATTGAAAATTTTTATAGAAACCGGGCAAAAATGATATTCTCCGGTAGTATTAACTTCCGGGATTATATCGGGTTGATAGTTCGGATGACCGGAATGAATAGGGCAGGAGATCCTGACTTTTGTGAACCGAATGGGTGTCATCGGCATGATGAAGATGAACGGGTAGCCCGGGCAAGTGTTCAAGGATGACCTGGCGACATGCCCCACAGGGGCTACTGAATTCACCGTATCGGGTATGTACATGCAGTGCGCGAAAGCCTGTGATACCCGACGAGAGCGCTTTGGCAATGGCCACTCTTTCTGCACATAGACCGAGACGCCAGTCGGCACATTCAATATTGACACCACTCATATAACCATTATCCGTTTCTAAAATCGCACTCACCGGAAAATGGGAATAGGGTACAATGGCATCATCCAGGAGCTTTTTGAGGAGAGCGTCGATATCCTCTTCAGTAGATATGACGGGTTGATAAACAGGATGGCCAGGTATGTTTTCATCCACGATCAGTTCCAGTTCAAAGGTAGATATCCAATAGTCCAGCAAAGGATGAGACATCCTGTTTTTCTGCTTAAGATACATTTGCACTGGTTTGGCCCCGTTGTCGAGGCAGGAATATATTGCGGCCTGTTCTGCTGATATGGTATCCGGAAAGGCTATATTTTCAATGCGGACTCCGGGATAGAGAAGACCGGAGTCGTCGGCAACAATTACGGCATCAGGCTTTCCTGAATATCTGGTATATGATCTATTATAAAGGGTATCCCAATTCATGCAAATAAGTTAATGGGACATCAGGCTTGAAACAACAGCATCTGCGACGTGGGAACGAACAAGATTGATATCATGACTGGTTCCCCGGTGTGGAAATTCCCGATTCGTGAGCAGAATAATTGCCAGGTTTCGCGTCGGGTCGATCCACATGCTTGTCCCCGTAAATCCAAGGTGACCAAAAGTTTTGTCACTTGTCAATTGTCCGGCTGTGCTGAACCCTTCGGGAGTTTTTAGGTCAAATCCATATCCACGATCTGATATATCAGATTCCTTGGTCGTAAACAGATGAATCGTCGATGGTTTGTACAGATGAACTCCATTGTACGTGCCACTATTCAAAAGCATCTGAGCATAAGCCGCAAGATCCGGTCCGGTGGAAAAAAGTCCGGCGTGTCCGGCCACACCACCCATGTAATACGATCGTTCATCATTGACAATTCCTTTCAGTAGTTCATGACGGTAGATGGTATCAATTTCAGTTGGCACAATAATACGTTTCAGCCACGGTCTCTTTTTTAACGGATTGAACATGGTATGATTCATTCCCAGAGGCGCAAAGATATTCCTCTCCGCATATCGATCGAGTGGCATTCCAGTAACTTTCTGAACAATTGCACCCATGATGATAAAATTCAGGTCGCTATATACATACTTGGTATTTGGTGGATTCATCAGGGGGGTGTTGAGCACATCCTGCATGAATGCCTGGGGACTCTTTGTATTTTCTTTGGTAAGCAGGTTGTCGGGCGGTAGTCCCGAAGTATGTGTCAGGAGGTTCTTGAGGGTAATCTCGGCTTTCTCACCTTTTTTGTATTCAGGGAAGTATTTAGACACATGGTCATCAAGGTTCAGTTTCCCTTCTTGATATAATTTCATCACACAGGAAGTGGTGGCGACAACCTTGGTCAGAGATGCCATGTCGAAGATGTCATTCTTCTGATCCGGTACCATTTTTTTGTAGGTCTGATACCCAAAGCCTTTGCAGTAGGCCACAATACCATTTCTGAGGACGGTAACCACGCCGCCGGGAAATACGGAATCGTCAATCGCTTTGTTCATAATCTGATCCACCCGGTAGAGGGAATCTCTGCTGAATCCGGCCTCTTCCGGGATATCGGTGAACCTGACGATGGTCTTGGGAAGTTTTATGCCGTCACCCATCTTGTAGTCGGGAGGAATACTGGTGGGCAGATGTCCATCGATCGTTGATGCTCCGAAAAGGGCGGGGACGGTTTGTTCAACCTGTTCGTTGGAACTTGACCATGCACAAACCTGAACGTCGGCGCTCGGCAGGTCGGACAGAACATATGGACTGCCAAAGGCGATCATAGCCGTAGGTTTGTGATACCTGGGCAATCTGCTTAAAAAATGACGCTGGAGTGTATTAAACTCAAGGCTTTTTCCCGTTTGAACATGAATGAATGAACCAATGATGACAAGGTTCGCCCAACGGACATCCCGGTAGACATTGTGCAGATCCTCGGCGCAGGTACGGTCGTCGAAGATGTGAAAGCGGACATCCGGATGATACTTGCGAATCCTTCGGGCCAGGATGTCTCCGGTTTCTCCGGATTTGTCATCTGACATGGCAATAACCGTAACCCTTGGATAGTGTTGTGGATCAATAGGAAGGATATCGTGGCGATTGCGAAGCAAGGTAATCGATTTCCGTGCAATCTCTCCGGACACGATTTCATTATCCGTAGCATGGATGGTCCGATCCAGTTGATCCAGGTCTATGAACGGATTAAAAATCAGTCCCTGTTTGACTTTCAGCATCAGTAATTTACGTACAGAACGGTTGATACGTTGTTTGGTGAGTTGTCCGTCATGAACAGCATCTACAACGGCATTGATGGCCGTGTGCACATCCGGCGACATCAGAAGCAAATCCGCGCCCGCTTTTATAGCCATCACAGCATCTTTGGCCGGCGAGTAGTTGTCGCTTACGCCATCCATATTCAAGGCGTCAGTGACTACGAGCCCATGGTAATCAAGGGAGTCGCGGAGGATGCCTTTAATGATATCAGGATCGAGCGTTCCCGGGAGATCGGGGTTGCCGCTTATTTTTGGGAAAGCGATATGAGCCGTCATGATACTCGGTACGCCCTGACGAATCAACCGGCGGAAGGGTACCAGTTCCAGGCTGTCGAGGCGTTTATACCCGTAATGAACAACAGGAAGTCCGACGTGTGAATCGATATGGGTGTCGCCATGGCCGGGGAAATGCTTGGCTGTGGCAATGACGCCTTCACTGCTCACCCCCTTGACAAATGCACTCGCATATTTGGCAACAGTATCGGGATTCTGGGAATAAGAACGGACATTGATCACCGGATTCGCAGGATTGTTATTTACGTCTACAACCGGTGCAAAAATCTGATTTACTCCTAAGGCTTTTGCTTCCAGCGCCGTTATACGTCCGCTCTGGTAAGCAAAATTCACATTTCCTGTGGCTGTAACACCCATTGGCGGTAAGAAACGTACCCCATCATTCACACGCATTGCTGAGCCGAATTCCATATCCTCCGTCACCCATAGGGGTATAGTTGACATTTGTTGAAGCTTATTGATCAGCATGGCCTGACCATAAACCGTGCCGTGAAAAAGGATGATCCCACCAATGTGCTCGTCCTGAATAGCATGCTGTAAATGCAGGAATGCATCAGACTGGCGATTCTCGAAATATCCATCTGCGCTGACAACAAACAGCTGGCCAACTTTTTCTCTCAGGCTCATCTTGTTAAGAATAGCTTCGACCTGCAGGCTGTCGGCCTTCTGTGATGATACCTGCGTGGATTTCCCCCACGGGAAAGTGCTGATGTCAATAAAACCGCTCAGGAATAGAAAAAAAACCAAAATGAGCGGAACAAAAACAAATACAGCCAATTTGGCTCCGGTTTTTTTCGGAGCAGTACTTCGACGACTCATATAACTCTTGTAGGATGGGTTTCAGGATGCCGGTTGTAAGACTACAATATCATAATAATGAATTAAAAATGGTGTAAAAACATGTTGGTGCATCACAATTCACATTATTTATTTTTTATCGTCTTCAAGGAGGATAAATTATTGATTTTTTTTAGGGGACAAACGCATTGTTTTGTGAGGTTGTGATCTGACAAGATGCATGTCCTGGTTGAAAACACGATACTTACCCGTCATCCACATTTTCATTTGATCATCATAATGATCAGACAATGGATTCCCGGACTGACCCGCCGGAAGAATGGACAAGACGCTCCCGGGATCGGCAAAATCGACAATACGTCTGATAGATGGCCCAAGTATCATGTGGAACGGATCCTGCCAGCTATACTCCCCGTTGTCGACGCAAACTCCGTTACCTTTCGCCGGGAAGGGGCCCTTTGCCAGGATATTATTGACGATCATCTTAAGCGCAGTGCTTGCTCCGGGTGCTTTGGCTGCTCTACCAAATAGTATTGGTTCAAAAGTTAAGGTGTGCAGTTGTTCCCAGCGCCAATTCAGCGGTTTATTTCCTAATGAGTCGCTGAGAAACTGTACGGCCTGCCTCATACTCTTCAGGATAATGTCTTTTTTTGTCTCGACTTTCGGAGTATTAATATCGTCGAATAAGTTAGTAGCCGAATCGGGAGCGGCCAGTAAATGGTCTTCGATACGGTAAGGCAGCAGCTGGAGTTTGGTGAACATATTATATGCCTTACTGCCCATTTCATCGGAGAGCGTATTTTTTGTCAGATCAGAGAAGAAGACATCGAATATAGAAGCGGCCGTCTCACTGGTATCATATTTATAGTCCCAGTTTTTCAGATAAGGCAGGGCCTTTGAAATGAGGGTATCAGAAGCGTCACTTTCAAGTACAGGGAGGATCTCTTGTGTCACCTGCGCTGCCTGGGAGGAATAAACAGAGTTTTGCAGCGTCTCAAAATCTTTTACCCCAAGGGTATCATGTGAACTGAGAAAATGATCGATGGTTTCGATCCGCGATGGTGGTTCCCAGAAATAAGTAATGTAGTAGGGATAATTACCGGTAGTTATGCGGTTATTGGCATTGGCGATCCATCCGTCTTTTGGATTGATCACATGAGGCAGTTTGTTAAAAGGTATATATCCCTTCCAGTCATACTTCGGATCCCATCCGTTCCGGAAAAGTACCGGGTTATAATTCCTGATCGGAATCTTGGCGACGGAAAACATGGCTATATTTCCGGACCGGTCGGCATACATGAAATTCTGACCGGGTACGCCGAAATTAGGAAGGGCCTTCTGGAATTCTTCGAATGAGTGAGCCCAGTTGATTTGCATGAAAGCCCGTAGTTCGTGTGAGATGTCGTAGCCGGTCCACTGCATGGATATCACTTTATCACCCAGAAGCTTGTGTGCAGGCATGATATCTGAGATCACCGGCCCGTGATTGGTGAATCGTTCGTCAAAAATAACGTCGTGACCTCCTTTTACTTTGATCACCTCCCGTTTAATTCGGAACGGCTTGTAAAGCACGGAATCTTTAGGAGTGTTCGAATTACCCCGATGCGGAGAATCAGCAAGAGAATCGACGACATACAGGCCACGATCCTGGTTTTTAACCTGTTCCACAAAGAAATCGGTGTCATCGGCCATCATGTTGGTCAAGCTCCATGCAAGAAAATCATTCTGGCCAAGTATCACATAGGGGGCTCCCGGGTGAGTGGCACCTGAAATATTTTTTCCATTGAGATCCATGTGAACTTCATACCAGTCACCCGGGATATTGATATGAAGATGCGGATCGCCGGCAAGAATAGGAAAACCCGTGCCGCTTTTTTTCCCATCAATGACCCATGCATTGCTGCCCACATGACTGCCACTCATGCCAAGTATCTGCCGCGTGGCCAGATCCTGTTTCATAAAACCCATAAGATTGGAAGAAAGGGCCTGGCTTTGTGAAGAATTGAGTGTTGTCGGGGCATTGGCAGGCCACTCCGGGAAAATTTCGCTCAGTTGTTGGGTGGTCATATGCGTCGAGAGGTATTCATAGACCGGTTTGCTCCACCACGCGACGTTAAGCTGCCATGCCAGCATTCGCGAAAAAGCTATGGAATACAATGGATTCCAGTGAATCGGCTTGATACCGGTGAGTGAAAATTCGATCGGCAGTTTATTTTTATTGGCATCGATCCAGGCGTTCACCCCATCTGAATAAGCCTGAAGATCAGACCGAACCTGTTCGGAAAGTGTGGGCTCGATCTTTTTGGCCATCCGCCAGAATCCAAGTAACCGCTGCTCTTTGTCAACCGGAACCAGGTTTTTTCCAAAAAATTCGGCGAGGCGTCCCTGGACAGCAAGTTGTATCACGGTCATTTGCCAGAGACGATCCTGCGCATGTACATATCCCACAGTGAAATACAAATCATGCCGATTTTGGGCATCGATATGGGGAGTCCCGTAATTATCCCAATAGACCGTCACCGAATCACTTAATCCCGGTACCGAAAGATTGGCGTTATAATCGGGTAACGGCTTGTAAAAGGTCCAGTAGATGGCAATTCCAACGAACCCAACCAGGAGGATCAGGATGAACAGGAGTATTTTGAAAAAAGTTTTCATTGATCTGATTGTGGGGTGAATTTTCGCGGATTATGTCTAACTTTAGGCCGCAGAAAGGAGATCATCGTTCGGTGCGATATTATCTCCTGTGTATGTATTGTCATTGAACACTAAAAATGTAACAAAAAGAACAGGTCTTGTCCTCATTAGTTATCCCATTACAGATAAAAGAATTAAAGAATATTGCAGATAAATTCGGAACGCCTGTGTATTGCTACTCGGAGCGTACTATTCGTGAGCGGTGTCGCGCTCTTGCCGGTTTGTTCCCGGACTTGCCTGTAAAATGGCTTTATGCCATGAAGGCCAATGATAATCCGTTTCTGCTGGATATCGTAAAAGAGGAAGGCTTTGGTTTTGACACGGTCAGTATCGAAGAAGTGGAACTTGCACGCCGTTTTGTTGAGGATACCGGCGATATATTCTACACCGAAAGCAATATGTCGGATGCCGAAATGGAGTACGCGATAAAAAGCGGTGTCCGCCTGAATATAGGCTCTTTTTCCCGGCTGCAATCTTTCTGTGAACATCCAGATTCGAAGTCATGCTCTATCCGGGTTAAGCCCGATATCGGAGATGGATTGCATCAGCGAGTGACTACGGGTAATCGTGACAGTAAGTTCGGGATTCGACTTGATTTGATGAAGGCATGCCTCGGAATCGCCAAAGACAACGGAGTGAAGATAACCGGTATCCATGTTCATATCGGCAGCGGCATACGTGAACCCCGCAACTTACTGGCTGCCATGGAACGGATGGCAGAATTGGCAAAGCTCTTTCCGGATCTGGAACGAATCAATTTTGGCGGTGGGCTCCCGGTTCCTTATCGTAACGAAGATGAGGCCTTTTCACTGGATGAGTTTAAGCGAATTGCGCATCCGCTGCTTCAACAGCTCAATGATCGATACGAGGGTAAGATTGATTATTTCTTTGAACCCGGTCGATACACGATGGCCCCGGCGGGCGTCTTGTTGTCGCAGGTTACCTCGGTCAAAGATCAGGGGAATGTTACATACGTCGGTACCGACACCGGCTTCAATCACCTGGCACGGCCAATCCTGTACCACGCATATCATCGCATTTTGAATATCAGCCATATCGATGAGCCGGAAACTACGGAGTACTCGGTAAGCGGGAATATCTGCGAAAGTACCGATATCCTGGCCCGTGACCGCATGCTTCCGGAAACCCACGAAGGAGATCTGCTGGCCTTTGCCGATGCAGGCGCCTACGGAATGACTATGGCTTCAGAATACAATCGCCGGCGTTATCCCGCCGAAGTGCTGGTTAAAAGTGATGGCTCCCAACAGTGTATTCGACCCAGACTCAGTCCGAATGAAGCGATAGACCGGTTTCTGAGATCAACGGGGTACGAGGGAATAAGGAAATAAGGAGTATGGGAATTGGTGAATGAGAGGGTTCCGGGATTGCCAACGACCGGTTGCGGACTAATGACCACACCTCTTTGTCTTTGTGATTGTTGCATAAAACAACGGAATAACAATTGAACGACTACTGAGTGACAGCGAAGCTGAATGACTATGATTATCCCCTGTATTTTTTTTGAGGGATGTCAACCTCAACCTGGAACTGGCAACTCACGACCTTATTCCCACATTCCCTACATTCCTAATTCCCTAACTATTATATTGCCCTGTAAAAGGTTATACATTATGAAAAGCGATTTTTGGGAGAAACTATGAAGATCAGGAACGTAGCCGTAATTGGCGGTGGTACAATGGGTAATGGGATTGTGCATGTCTTCGCTCAAAATGGATATAATGTTACACTCATTGAAGTAAAGCAGGAATTTGCGGACAAGGCCCTGGCAACGATCGATAAAAATCTGAGCAGGATGGTGACAAAGGAGAAGATTACCGAAGCGGACAAGAAATCAACCCTAAGCCGAATCTCGGTCAATCTGAAACTGGAAGAGGGGGTCGGGGATCGCGACCTGGTCGTTGAGGCGGTAAATGAGAATCTGGATTTAAAATCGAACATCTTCAAGAAAATAGATGAGGCTGCCCCGTCCACTGCTATTCTGGCTTCAAATACATCTTCGATATCAATAACGAAGCTGGCCGCGGTGACATCCAGATCCAGCCAGGTCATCGGCATGCATTTCTTTAATCCGGTACCCGTCATGAAGCTGGTGGAAGTGGTTCGGGGGCTGGATACCTCAAATGAAGTCTACCAGGAAGTGCACGATAGCGCGAAGTCTCTTGGGAAAGAACCGGTGGAAGTGAACGACTACCCGGGTTTTGTTTCAAATCGAGTACTGATGCCCATGATCAACGAGGCTGCCTACTGCGTCTATGAACAGGTAGCGACGCCAGAAAATGTCGATGCCGTGATGAAGCTGGGAATGAATCACCCGATGGGACCGTTGCGCCTTGCGGATTTCATTGGTCTTGACGTCTGTCTCGATATTTTGAATGTTTTATACGACGGTTTCAAAGATCCCAAATACCGGCCATGCCCCTTGCTGGTCAAAATGGTAAACGCCGGCAGACTGGGCGACAAGACAGGCGAAGGATTCTACAAGCATTAAACAAATACCAGCTAAAAACCTGGAATCATTTATCTAAAGTCTAAGATCTAAAGTCTAAAATCTCAATACTCACTACTCTGTACTCAAGACTATCATGATAGATTTACGAAGCGACACAATTACAAAACCAACCAGGGCCATGCGCGAAGCAATGGCTGTTGCCGAGGTTGGAGATGATGTTTTTGGCGATGACCCCACGGTGAATGCCCTGCAGGAAAAAGTAGCCGCCATGTTCGGTATGGAAGCCGGCCTGTTTGTTCCAAGTGGTACAATGAGTAATCAGCTTGCTCTTCATGTACTCACAAACGAGGGTGATGAAGTCATTATCGATGAAACCGGCCATATTTTCAATTATGAATCTACATCGGCAGCCTGGCTATCTTCCATTCAGTTGTCACCCGTGAAAGGCAGAAACGGTATCCTCACGCCGGAAGTCATAGAACCGGCCATTCGCCCCTATCACGAATGGGATCCTCATACACGCGTGATAGCCCTTGAAAACACAACGAACAAAGGTGGTGGGGTTTGCTACACACGAGGAGAATTGAAGGCGGTTCGGGAGTTGGCAGATAAACATGGCTTCTACATACATCTGGATGGTGCAAGGATATGGAATGCTTCGGTAGCGAGTGGCATTCCCTTTTCATTCTTCGGAGAGATTGCGGATACCATCTCAGTTTGTTTCAGCAAAGGTCTGGGTGCCCCGGTGGGTTCGATGTTGCTCTCAGATCGCGATCGTATTCAAAAGGCCCATCGGTTTCGCAAGATGCTCGGAGGAGGCATGCGACAAATCGGAATTCTCGCCGCGGCAGCCGATTACGCCATCGAACATCATTATGATCTGCTGGCTGATGATCACCGGAGAGCGCATTCATTTGCAAGCACCGTAGCTGAATGTTCCCGGTTGCAAATCAATCTTGACCGTGTTCAGACTAATATCGTGCTATTTGATGTGGTGGATGGGGATGCCGGGTCGGCTATTGAGAAACTCACGGAACGAGACATTCATATGACAGTGTTTGGTCCACAGACGATCCGGGCTACTTTTCATATTGAGATAGGTGACAAAGACCTGGAGGTCATTAATCAGGCAATGAGAGAACTTTTTGGATAATAAAGACGTAAGATTATGAAGATTGGATTTATCGGCCTCGGCAGCATGGGCTTGCCGATGGCATCAAATTTGTTGAAAACAGATCATGAACTGCATGTATACAACCGGACAGCATCCAAAGCAGATCCGCTGAAAGATAAGGGCGCTATCGTTGAAAAAGATCCCGGCGAGCTGGCATCTGCTGTAGATCTTATCATGACCATGCTCAGCGACGACGCGGCAGTTCAGGATGTGCTTTTTGAAAAGGGAGTTCTGGAATGCATGAAAGAAGGGGCCGTTCATGTCTCGATGAGTACCGCAAGCGTGTCTTTCATCCGGAATCTTAATCAGAAACACAGAGAACGCAATCAGTACCTGATTTCCGCACCGGTTTTTGGTCGTCCTGATATGGCTGAAGCGGCGAAACTGTGGGTCGTAGCATCGGGGGATAAAGAAAAGATTGATGAAATTCGCTCGATTCTGGATTCCCTGGGGAGAGCCGTTTCTGTGGTCGGTGAACGTCCGGAACAGGCCAATACGATCAAGATTGCCGGCAATTTCATGATCGCTTCCATGATCGAAACGCTGGGTGAGTCCTTCAGCCTCGTTGAGAAATCAGGGATGGATTCCCACGAGTTCCTGGAGATCATGACTAGTGCCCTGTTTGGCGCGCCGGTCTATAAAAGTTATGGATCCATGATCGCCGATCGCGAATACATTCCGGGCGGATTCAAAATGAAACATGGGCTCAAGGATGTGAGGCTGGCGCTACAGGCCGGCGATGAACAACAGGTTCCGATGCCGCTTGCAAGCATGCTGCATGATCATTACCTGCAGGGCATTGCGAAGGGGATGAGTGATCATGACTGGTCGGCACTTGCTGAAATAAGCCGGATGGCTGCGGGGATTGGTTCGGATTAAAGATGGGTGCATCTGGAGTTGGAGAATAGGTTAACAGACGATGATTGAGTCTTTCTATCAATTCGTCGGGTCATTCAGCTTCGCTGCCATTCTATAGTCATTCCATGGTATCTAATCCGGAATGCGGCAATTGATTGACCATTGAATGGCTATTGAATGACGATGAATTTACCAACTGCGAACTTCTCCTTGCCAACTTGTGTATTGGTGATATAACAGGATTGAACGGTGAGTATATGATTGCTGTTAGCTTTGCGTATTAAAAAGCATATAAAGCAATGAATGAGCATCATATCCCGAACGGTTTCCGCAATCCCTTTGCCACAGAATCCCGTGGATTTGCTGATATATGGCGTTGGATGAGCGAGCGGCGTGGCAATCCCGGCAAAAAAATATCCCTGCATCCACGATCCGTCGATCTGGATTTTATCCATGAGAATCGAACCAAGCCATTGATCATCTGGCTGGGACATTCGGCATTTCTTCTTCAGATCGATGGGGTGAACATTTTAACAGATCCAATGTTAGGCGAGAGAGCGTCACCATTTCCGTTGGTTGGTCCCGTCAGGTACACACCACCAGCGATTAAGGCTGAAGACCTGCCGGTAATTGATCTGGTCCTGGTTTCACATAATCACTATGATCATCTTGATTCCGGCACAATCAAACAACTTTTGGAACAACAACATGATAATCAGCCACATTTTTATGTGCCGCTTGGATTGAAGGACTGGTTTACAGATATGGGCGCACAATCCATAACCGAATTGGACTGGTGGAATGAGGATCAATGGAGAGACTACCATGTTATAGCAGTGCCAGGTCAGCATTTCAGTGGCAGGGGACTGGGGGATCACAATGCCACGCTGTGGTGTGGATGGGTAATCAGGAACGAAGTTTTTTCCTATTATTTTGCCGGTGATTCCGGTTATTGCCTGTATTTTAAGGAGATTGGCGATCGTCTTGGGCCTATGAGTCTTTCAACAATTCCTATCGGTGCCTATAAACCGCGATGGTTTATGAAGGCGGTTCATGTCAACCCGGAAGAAGCGGTGAAAATACATCAGGATGTGCGGTCGCAATTTTCCATCGGCATGCACTGGGGAACCTTCAAGCTTACCGATGAGGATATGGATGAACCACCTCGCAAATTACGACGGGCTGTTAAGGAGAGCGGGTTGGACGAAAAAGAATTCATAACGGTGGATCCTGGACAGATTATTCATTTAGACACTGTTTTAAAAACCACATCAAATGTGATATCAAATGAGTAAAACTCTTCTGATTACCTACAAGGCAAATGATTCGATTCGCGCCTATGTTGAAAAACTGGCTTCGGGAGTCGTTGATGTAATCTACCTTATCGATTATCCCGATGAAAAAAGAGCTGAAGCTTTTGAGAAAGCCGATATTGTTGTGTCACTAAATCTGGGCAGGGAATTAAGGAAAGAGGAAATAAAGCATCTGGATGAGATAGAATACCTGCAGCTGCTCTCCGCAGGGCTGGATCATCTCCCGTTTGATCTGTTGCCCGGTGATCTGATTGTTGCAGGCAACGCGGGGGCGTATGCGATTCCAATGGCAGAACATGCTCTCGGGATGATCCTCGCACTGGCCAAGAGGCTGCGTGAGGAAGATCGCAATATGCGAAAAGGGGAGTTTAACCAGATGAGACGCACCACATTATTACACGGAAAGAAGGCGGTTATTCTTGGGTTAGGCGGTATTGGCAAGCAGACGGCTCATCTGCTACAGGCCATTGGAATGAAAATTCATGCCATCAATACCAGTGGAATGACAGAAGAACCTGTCGAATTTATCGGCACTACCGACGACTTGCAGAAAGTGCTTAAGGATGCGTCGGTAGTAGTCCTTTCACTGCCCCTGAACAAATATACCCGCGGATTAATAGGAAAACGAGAACTGAACTGGATGAGGGATGATGCCATCCTGATCAATATCGCCCGGGGAGAAATTATCGATCAAGGTGCCCTGTACCAACGATTAAAGGAAACCCCGGGTTTTAAGGCAGGAATTGAATCGTGGTGGGTTGAACCATTCCGTCATGGTAAATTTCATCTTGATTATCCCTTGCTGGAGTTGGAGAATGTTCTTGCCTGTCCACATAATTCCTCAATTGTTCCGGAAATATTCGAGTTTGGGCTGGACAATGCCTTCCAGAATATCAGGCGATACGTAAATGGTGAACCTTTACAAGGACTGCTAAACAGGGAATTATTTGTGGAATAGGTCTTCATGATAACAGATCCCCACGCACTGGTGTGTCATCCTGAATTTTTCCGGCTTGCCCGAAAAAGTTGGATCTCGCATCGCAACAAGAAACGATCGTATCGGCTGCATCAATTGTTGCCGGATGCTACGAGATCCTTCGCCCTATGTGGCTGTTCCTCAAATGCTAACGGTGGTTAAAGGTTCAGAATGACAGCCCGGGTATATGAGCTGGTCCAGGTGCATAAACATCCTCAGATGCTTGGTTCCCGGAAATCTCCCGTGTTATCGAGATCATCCAGCAGCTTTTTCTTTCGTCGAATTTCGTCTTTCAGGCGATTGAATATATAGCCGGGTGACAGGCCATTTTCGAGAGCGAGAATGGCATCGCGAAGTATCTTGAAGCTTTGAATGGTCTGTTCTGGGACATCTTTGCGGCGTGCAACGACCTGTGTCTCAGCCTGGTTTATGCGCTCACGTGCCCATTTGCAATAGGCCTCAATATCGTCGGCGTCATCGGCATGTTCCAGAAGTATTTCGAGTAATTCGAGGGCCTTTTCCTCGGCAGCACAATTGATGCTAAGTTTGAAACGGTTCTTCCGTCTTTTCTTCTCTTTTTCCCGTTTCAGCGAATCTTTTATCAACTGAAAATTCTGCTGAATGGCGCTGGCAATCACCTCTTCGTTTGCCCTGGGACCCGGCGTCATTGAATGATCCGGGTTGTTGTTGGCATCTGAGGATTCCATCTGTTTCATTAGCCGCGCAGAATCCAGTTTCTTGCCCATAGGGAAGGAACTCATCTGGGAAATTTGTCCGCGGGACGTATATATCTGCCGGATTTGTGTCGGCCGGGCAGGCGCTGTCGGCTGATCCGGTTGTCTCGGCGGCGTTGGCCGTGATGGCCCGGAAGCACTTTGCTCTGATTGATTCTTTTGCCGGATCTCCTCCTGGACAAGCTTATTCAAAAAACTGCCCGATTGCCCGCGATTCGACAGCTCTTCCTGAGCAGATCGATTCTGTGACTTCCCTGCAGCGGCAGAGATGTCCCTGAGAATGGATGAGAGGAGATGATCTACATTCATGTGGTTTTGAGCATGCGATCCAGAATCGCCTCAAGTCGATCGAGGGTGTAGGTGATGTCTTCTTCAGTATTATCCTTGCCCAGGCTGAAACGAAGACTGGCACCGGCAACTTTAGGATCCAGCCCAATCGCTTTCAGTACATGCGAAGGTTCGACAGCACCGGACGAACAGGCTGATCCGTTAGAACATGCTATGCCCTCGATATCGAGGTTCAGCAAAAGCATTTCTCCGTCAATTGCCCTGTCGGGTCCCGCATCGATCGAAATATTCACGATGTTATACATACCGTTTATCGGATCACTATTGAGATGGATCAAGCCCGGGAATTTTTCGACAATACCACGATAGAGTTGCTGTTGCAGATGATGGATATGCTTCGTGTTCTGTTCCATCTCATCTACGGCTAATTCCAGTGCCCGGCCCAATCCCACGATACCCGGTACATTCAGTGTTCCACCGCGTCGTTTGCGTTCCTGTGATCCGCCGATCATCCATGGCTTCCAGTTGGTTCCGTTGCGGATATAGAGTGCACCGACTCCCTTGGGACCATAAAACTTGTGCGCACTCATGCTCAGAAAATCGACTCCAAGATCATCCACATTTACAGGAATCTTGCCAAGAGCCTGTACGGTGTCCGAGTGGAACAGAACATCACGTTCATGACAGACATCGGCTAATTGAGAAATTGGATTGATAGCACCGACCTCATTATTTACGTACATCAGACTGACGATTGCGGTATCCTGATCAACGGCCTCGGAAAGGTGGTCTGGAGTGATTTTCGCATCTGTTTCCACTGGCAGAATAGTCAGTTCAGCACCTGCTTGAGACAGATGTTCAGCAGCATGAAGCACTGCGTGATGTTCAGCGTTAGAGGTTACAACCCTGCTTTTCCCGGTTGCTTCGACGGACCCTCTGAGTGCAGCATTGTTACTTTCTGTCCCGCCACTGGTGAATACGATTTCTTTCGGTTCGGCTCCAATCGCACTGGCTACCTTTTGACGCGCTTCTTCCACAGCCACATTCGCTTCGCGTCCCAACTCGTGAATGGATGAGGCATTTCCATAATGACCGGTAAAATAAGGCAGCATGCTTTCCAAAACTCTCGGGTCAACCGGAGTCGTGGCAGCATGATCGAGATAAATGGTACGATCGTTCATAAATACGCAATAAATGATAATTCGATAACCTGTAATTTATCTAAAATAAACAAGAATAAGGAGGAGATGTTGTAAACGAACCGTTTGCCGGTACGGGTTCCTTAAATTAGTGAATTGCTTCTCCCGATACCGTGTTTATAGTGCCGAAGGCATTATGGCACATTGTTTATTGATACTGATCACTGCCGGCTGCCTTCTATTTATGCAGTGCAAAGCTTATTTTCCGAAATGAGATTTTAATCCCGCAACATATTGAACCGCAAAAGAAAGATAATATTATGGCAAAATTAACTATACGCGACGTCGACGTTAACGGTAAAAAAGTTGTAATGCGCGTTGATTTCAACGTCCCACTTAATAACGGCGTAATAACCGATGACAATCGCATTGTTCAGGCCCTTCCCAGCATTAAATATGTAACCGAACATGGCGGCTTGTGCATTCTGCTCAGTCACCTGGGCCGTCCTAAAGGAGAACCCAAGCCTGAGTTCAGTCTCAAACCGGTAGCGGAACATCTTAAGAAACTGGTGGATACGAAGGTTCATTTTGGAAACGACTGTATCGGAGAGGAAGCAAAGAAAGCAATCGATGCTGCTAAACCGGGCGAAATCGTTTTGTTGGAAAATGTTCGTTTTCACGCCGGCGAGACCAAAAATGATGAGAATTTATCCAAACAGTTTGCCGCTCTTGGTGATTTGTTTATCAATGATGCATTCGGAAGTTCTCACCGGGCCCACTGCTCGGTAGCCGGAATTACCCAATTTCTTCAACCTGCGGCTGCCGGATTCCTTCTGGAAAAGGAAATAAAATACCTGGAAGGGGCGGTCAACGATCCGGTTCGGCCATTCGTGGCGGTATTGGGCGGAGCTAAAGTATCCGACAAAATCGGGGTGATCGAAAATCTGCTGAACAAAGTAGATACGATCATCGTCGGTGGAGGAATGACATATACCTTTTATAAAGCAAAAGGCCTGCCTATCGGGAAATCGTTACTGGAAGCAGATAAAGTGGATTTGGCTGCCGAGCTGATGAAGAAAGCCGCTGATAAGGGCGTGGATCTGAAGCTGCCGGTTGATTCGATGGTGGCTGATGATTTCAAAAACGAAGCTAATCATAAGGAAGTTGGTGAAGATGGCATCCCGGACGGATGGCTGGCCGTGGACATTGGCAGCAAGACGCAAAAGCTGTTTGGTGATATCGTTCGCAATGCAAAGACCGTGGTCTGGAACGGACCGATGGGTGTCTTTGAAATGGACAACTTTGCTAAAGGAACATTCGTGATTGCAGAAGCCATGGCTGAAGCCACTGATAAAGGTGCTACCACAATTATTGGCGGTGGCGATTCCGCGTCTGCCATCAAAAAAGCGGGTTTGGCTGATAAGGTTTCCCACGTATCAACCGGTGGTGGTGCTAGTCTTGAGTACCTGGAAGGCAAGGAACTCCCGGGTATCACGTCGCTTACCGACAAGTAGTTACAGACTGATCTTTTAATTTTCAGGCCTGATGGGATTTTCGTGTATAAACGATGAAATTCCTTCAGGCCTTTTTTATTCGTACTCAAAATCAGTGAATAGATATAGAAGAGAGATAACCCGAATTATTCACGGTAAGCTGTATGATTAACGTGAGTTAGGGAAAGATAAATGAGGAATAGGGATAGAAACGATGACAAAACGGTTCAATCAGTACCATGCTCCCTTCTCCTACCCGTCATTACCGACCCTGATCGGGAATCTTCGTAAGGTACGAGCGTTTGGCACCTGGTAGAATTCATCCCGAAGGTCGGGACGGGAAATGGTGGTAGGTGAGAAGGTCCTTATATCGAACTGACGTTAATCTAGCGAGAGAGAGCAAAAAGAATGGCCGCGGCCGCCGGAGGGGCGTTTGGTATGCCTGAACGGATTCGTCAGTGCTGTTACTTAGCCGGTTTCTAAATCTATCATCTTCAGATTAACTCTAATGCCGTTATTCAGAAACGGGGAGAGAGTATCTTTAAAATTTGCGACCAGAAAACACGTGAAAAAACAAATGGGTCTATTTCATCACTAAACGAATTCTTTAAACAGGAATCTGTCATTTTTGATGTATTTAATTGTTAATAATTGAGATATGATGATTTTTAAATAATGACTCAGGCTGTCCCTTAACAATTACTTAACACCTCTGTAAAACTCTAGTAATATAGCAGCGATTTCTTACGGGTGCATCGGGGATAATTGAAACCATGATGCGATGTGTCGTCGATACAACAACTTATCAATTAAAATCCTTCTAAAATGAAAAATAGCAGTATTAGGTTAATTCTTTTCTTCATTACACTAGCCACTGTTGCACCTTTTTATTCAGCTCATGCACAGGATCAGAGTGGTTTTAAACGAAGTGGTAAGGTTTTCGTCCAGTTTTTTGGCGATTATTACTACAAATTTAACGGCACCGGTGATGCGTCCTTCAGCCATGCCCAATACGCTCAAACCCCTAAGAATTTTAATGCATTTGATATCCGAAGGGTATATTTCGGATACACCTATAACTTTGCCCCGAAAATTACAGCAAAGATAGAACTGGCTCATGAAGGGGACCTTTTGCCAGATGGAAACCGTGGTTTCTATCTTAAAGATGCAGAAGTGGATATTAAAGATATCATCCCATATGGCAACTTGATTGTCGGTCACACCGGCACACCGACGTTCGCTACGTTTACCGAGCATATCTGGGGCTACCGTTCCGTTGAAAAAACCCTGCTCGACATGCGTAAATTTGGGGGTTCCAACGATCTGGGCGTAGCTCTGACCGGTAACTTCAGTAAAGAAGGTATTCTTGGTTATACCGTTATGATCGGAAACGGGACAGGAGCCAAACCTGAGAATAATAAATACAAAAAAATCTATCTTGAGTTGCATGCTAAACTGCACAACGGACTTATCCTGGAAGCCTACACCGATTATGAAGGCGGCAGTAACGGTAATGGGACCAATCTGGCGACAACTACTTTTAAAGGGTTTGTAGGTTATCAGATCCCGACATTTACTGTGGGTGTTTCAGGAGTTACACAAACGAAGAAAAATGCGGTGATGAATCATACAGTCAGTGCGAATCCATCCGGATTGTCGATCTTTACCCACGGACAACTCGTGAAAGACAAACTGAATGGTTTTGCCCGTGTTGATCTTTACAATCCAGATAAACTCGATAATTACAACGAGCACTTCATTCTCTTCGGACTTGACTATCTGCCGACCAAAAACGTGCACTTTATGCCGAATATCTGGGTCAATAGTTACTCCGCCAAGAATGGTGCAGCCAGTAAGAAGGCCGATGTTGTTGGTCGCGTAACTTTTTACTACTCTTTCTGACAAGAATAGCTTAACGACGCGAGTTGGTAAACAGCAATAACAAATAAGTGCCACTAACAAGAAAAATCTAAAGCAACTAATTAACATGAAGTATCAATCATATAAATTTCTCGTTCTGTTTTTGGTGATGGGTATGGGTTTGTATGCTTGTAGCAAAAAAAGCGGGAATAAAAATACCCAGGGAGAAGCAGCCCAGGGTGGCCAAACAGCGATGAGTTCCGGTACGACGATGATCAACGGAGCCGGATCTACCTTCATCTATCCGATGTTCTCAAAGTGGACAGACGAATATCACAAAATGCATCCGGATATCGAATTCAACTATCAGGCCATCGGCAGCGGAGGCGGTATCCGCCAGTTACTCAATGGGACCGTTGAAATTGGTGCCAGCGATGCTCCGTTAAACGATGAGCAAATGGCCGCAGCCGAAAAGGCACACGGTCCGGTTATTCACCTTCCCGATGCTATGGGTGCTGTTACGGTATCCTATAACGTCCCCGGAGTTAAAGGGGTCCTTAAATTCTCGGGGCCGGTTCTTGCTGATATCTTTCTGGGTAAAATCAAAAAGTGGAATGACCCCCGAATCAAAGCCCTGAACCCGGGAGTGAATCTTCCTGACAATCAGATTATTGTCGTTCACCGTTCCGACGGCAGCGGCGACACGTACATATTTGTCGACTACCTTTGCAAAGTTTCCAAAGAATGGAATAGTAATGTCGGACGTGGAACGAGCGTTCAATGGCCGGTCGGTCTGGGTGCCAAAGGCAATCAGGGGGTTGCTGCGGACATCCAGCGTACTCCCAACTCAATCGGTTATATCACGCTGATTTATGCCCTCCAGAACAACATAGCATTTGGCTCCGTCAAAAATAAGGCAGGCTATTTCATCCATCCGACGATCCAAAGCGTGACCGCGGCGGCAGCAAATGCAGCAACCGACGTTCCCAACGATCTGCGGTTTTCCATCACCGATCCTCCCGGTAAAACATCCTATCCTATCGCCAGCGCAACCTGGTTGATCGTTTACGTTAACCAGACCAACAAGGAAGCAGGTGAAAAAACCGTGAAGTTTCTGCACTGGGTTCTTACCGATGGCCAAAAAATGGAATCGAAGCTCGATTATGCTCCAATACCAAAAGCTATCCAAAAAAAGGAGCTGAATCTGCTCAAGAAGGTCAACTATAACGGGCAGAGCCTTTTGACAATGAACAACTGAGATAGACATTTTTAATTACAAGAGAGAGTGCCTGGGCCCGCAGCTATATGTTGCGGGCTTTTTTATTTGCTGTTAATTGGGAGGGTGGGTGGACATATGAGATTGGAGCCTATAAACCTGGCCTCACATAAAAAGCAGCGCGCTTACCCTTTCTTCTACCCCTGGTAATCAAGAATAAGACTATACACCGTTTCTTTTGCCTGGCTTATGTTTTAGGACCTTGGCTTCAATGTAAAAGATGATCTCTTCTGCAATGTTTTTGATCTGATCACCTGCCCGTTCCAGTTTGCGAATCATGGAGATCAGATTAAAGCACTGGAACAAAGAATCCGGATAGGATTTCACCAGTTCTGAGATGATGTGATTGGCATCTCCATTGATTTCATTCAATGTTTCATCTCTTTTGAATATTGATCGCGCAAGTCGGGAATCCTCATTTTCAAAAGCCTGAGCGGCATCAGACAGCATTATTTTTACGGCATCAAACATGACCAAAACCTGGCTACGCTCGAGCAGATCCTGCGAATAGGGCTCGTTTTGATCGATCACGAGTCTTGCAATTCCATCCGCAATATCACCAAGCCGTTCCAGGTTGGTGTTGATCTTGAGAACGGCCAGTACGAACCGGAGGTCGACTGCCATCGGGTTATAGAGCGCAAAAATATCTTCGCAATCCCGATCCAGTTTTAGTTCGTAGGCATTCACTCTCTTTTCTTTGGCCACGACCTCATGGGCCATATCGGGATCAAATTTCGTCAGAGACTGTTCCGCCTTGATCATCTGTATTGAGACCATGCGGAACATCTCGAGGATGTCATTCTTTAACTGATGAATTTCTGTCTGTAATTGTGTCATAACAAGCTGTCCAAATCAAAAAATTAGCTGAATCTTCCCGTAATATAACTCTGTGTCTTGGAATTTTTGGGATTCGTAAACACTTCTTTCGTCTGACCATACTCTGTCAGCTCTCCAAGGTAGAAAAAAGCAGTACGATCACTTACACGTGCCGCCTGTTGCATATTATGGGTAACGATGATTATCGTATACTGCTTCTTAAGTTCAACAATAAGATCTTCAATTTTTCCTGAAGAAATCGGATCAAGCGCCGACGTCGGTTCGTCCAAAAGCAACACCTCGGGTCTCATAGCGATCGTTCGGGCGATGCAAAGCCGCTGTTGTTGTCCCCCGGAAAGAAAGGTGCCCTTCTGGTGCAACATATCCTTGACCTCTTCCCAGAGTCCGGCTCCCTGCAATGCCTCATGAGCAATTTCGTCTCGCTCCTGCCTGGAGAGGCGGATGTTGTTCAGCTTGTAACCGGCCAGAACATTATCATAAATACTCATTGTTGGAAAAGGATTCGGCTTCTGAAACACCATTCCCACTTTTCTTCGCAGGACGATAGCCGGCATAGAATATATCTCATCACCATCCAGCTTAACGGATCCTTCCGCATGTGCACCGGGTGTTAGTTCGTGAATCCGGTTAAGACAACGAATAAATGTTGACTTACCACATCCTGAGGGGCCCATCACTGCGATTATGCGGTTGCGGGGAAAAGACATTGAAATATTCTTGAGTACCAGGTTATCCCCATACCAGGCTTTCAGGTCTTTAGTAACTAAAATCGCACCTTCCATTTTTTAATAACCCATCTGCTTAAAAGATTCATTAACAAAACCATTCCAACGAGAACCAGAGACGCCCCCCATGCGATTCTGTGCCAGTCTTTATATGGACTCATGGCATAATTAAATATTACGAGCGGGAGGTTACCCATTGGCCTGAAAATATTCAAGTTCATAAAGTCATTACCAAATGCCGTGAACAGCAAAGGAGCCGTCTCCCCGGTTACGCGTGCTATGGCGAGCATAATTCCGTTGACGATACCACTGAGACCCGATGGAATCACAACCTTAAAGATAACACGATAATATGGTGCACCTAATGAGAGGGCAGCTTCCTTTAGAGTATCGGGTATCAGTTTCAGGGTTTCCTCGGTGGTCCGGACCACGAGCGGAAGCATCATTACCGCCAATGCAAAGCTGCCTGAAAATCCACTAAAACTTCCCATACTCATTACAATGACCAGATATGCAAACACACCGACTACAATTGACGGTGTGCCATTCAGGACTTCAACACACAACCGGGTGGCATTGGATAATTTATTATCCGGATGTTCTGCCAGGTAGACGCCGGCCATCAATCCGAATGGAATAGCCATTAACGACGCTACTAATACAATTAATATGGTACCTACCAATGCGTTGGCAATTCCTCCGCCCACTTCTCCAACCGGTTTGGGTAACGCAACGAAAAACTGCCAGTTTATGGCTGATATCCCCTGTTTCAATACATAAAAGATGATGAAAATCAAAGGGAGCGCCGAGATAACCGCCAATGTTGTTACGATCGTTATGAACGTATTGTTTCTAAGTTTTCGTAAACCAATGATCGGTTCGCGCATTATACAGATATTGAGAATTTTTTGATTATATATCGACCAGCATAATTGATAATCAGGGTCACCACAAACAGTAACAACCCAATCTCAACGAGTGAAGATAAATGCAGGTTTGTTGTGGCCTCGGTAAACTCATTAGCAATGACACTGGCCATGGTATTGCCTGTACTGAACAGGCCAGTTGGAATGGTATTGGTATTCCCGATCACCATGGTAACGGCCATTGTTTCACCCAGGGCACGCCCGAAGGAGAGCAGAACTCCGGCAAATATTCCTGAAAAGCTCTGAGGAATGATCACATAACGTACCACTTCATATCGCGTGGCTCCCAATGCAAAGGCAGCCTCCTTAAGGTTATCAGGAACAAGGCTGATTACTTCGCGGCTTATTGACGCAGAATAGGGTACGATCATTACCGCAAGAATGAGAGATGCAGCAAGAATACTGACGCCATATGGCGGTTCGTTTAAAGCCAGTGCCAAGTCTCTGACCAACGGGATCATTATCATCAATCCCCAAAAACCGTAAATCACAGAGGGAACTCCGGCCAGCAGTTCGATCATGTTGCGCAGAACCTCGCCCCAGCGACTCTCCCTGGCATATTCACCTAAAAAGACGCTGATTGCCAAAGAAAAAGGAATTGAAATGAATAGTGCGACAAATGAAGTTAACAGTGTACCAACCAGGAAAGGCAAGGCCCCAAACTTGCTGGTAATGGGGTTCCAAACATTATCGATAATAAAGGAAAACCCATACGCTTTTAGTGAAGGCAGTGAATGAATGACCAGCATCAAAAAAAGCAAAAGAATGACCATAAGTACGGTAATGGCTGATAATGTGACCATCACATTAAACAAACGTTCTCTGAAAACGGGGTATGTTGCCTCTTTCAGACGTACCGATGGTTTTTGAGATGAGTTATCTATAGACAACTGTTTGCCAGCCTCCCCCCCGGGCTGTTCCCGGTTTAAGCTACCGTCATATGCCGGATCCGGGTGGTTAGATCCAATTGAAATATCTGTTTTCTCAGTATTTTTGTTCACACTTTTCTGATTGACGACTTCAGATCCAAATTTGTATCAGCACCGAAGATTATTAATCGACCCCTAACAAGTGTGCTGAATATACTACAGATTGCGTTTCTATGTAAAAGGTTGTTCAAGAATTTCCAAGATACGGTCATTGTTGTCTTTTCTAAGAATAGAAAAGTTAAACCTACTTTAAGAAATTGTTAAGAAATTGTTAACTCACCGTAAAAAAGCCTCCCACATTGACTTACGCAGGAGGCTTTTAACTTATTTATTTTTGAGAACTGCTCAATAAATGCAGCTTGAATCTTTTACTTAGTCTTTTAACAGTTTCTCTCCTTTGTAATTAACCTTGGCCAGGAGGTCTAACTCCATTTTCTGGATAGCCTCAGGTATTGGTGCATAATCCATGGCAGGTTCCATCTTCTGGCCATCCGTAAGGATCCAGTGCAGAAAGTTAACCGTTTTTTGCCCGATGTCACGGTTGGTTTGATTTACATACACAATCAACCAGGTTGCACTGGCGATAGGATAGGATGTTTTACCGGGAGGATCGGTGATGGAAAATCGCAAATCTGCGGGAACATTTGTGGCCGCGTTGGCAGCTGCATCGGTTACACTTTGGATCGTCGGATGGATGAAGTTACCGGCTTTATTTTTGACGGTGCCAAATGCTATGTTGTTCTGGAGAGCATAAATCAGCGTGATATAACCGATTGAGTTTGGA
>DATFNI010000284.1:0-15288 GCA_035266485.1 Balneolales bacterium | reverse complement strand
GCGCACGTTTCTCGAAATACGGAAGCACGAGAACTACATCATGTTCGGCAGCCAGCTGCGACATCCTTTCGGATACGGGACCCGGAACCTGCTCGGCCAGATCAAAATAATGGTCATTTTCTGTCTGGCAGAAATAGCGTGTCGTGAATAATTCCTGCAGTAAGATGATTTTTGAGCCTTTTGATGCGGCTTCACTGATCCGATCTTCCGCCTTTTCAATATTTTTCCGTGGATCTGCCTCACACGACATTTGTATCAGACCAACCGTTGTCTTCATCATAATCCGATATTCCCTGTTTATTCGACATGACCATTTGTGTTGCAACTGATCTTCAAACAGTTAAAGATAGGAAAGTGTACACACTTTTTAAGGAAACACAGATATTATTTTCGGTTACTCACCTATTCCCCGGACCGTATCAACGATGCTCAGTTGCGGAACTTTCCCTCTCCCTAAAAATAGGGATACGATTAAACCGTAAGTTTAATAAAATCAAAATATTAATTAGCAATCATGTCGTTTACCATGAATAATCCGGGTTAAAAAGCGAACATGACCTCCCGCGCCACCGGCTTTTCGGTTTGCTAAAATATCGTTGGGCTGAATTTATGACGTTAAATAAGATGAGAATCTCCTTCATTCAAGCCTCTTTGCCTCTTTCCTGATGGTATCGAGTGTCGTCGTATCGGTATTGAAAACCGAATTTAATCCTTGGGGTTCCTGAGGCGGATCACCCGTAAAATCGGTCCCGGCCTTCCACATGTAATCTGGGGTATGCGCTCTGCCCTCACCGCCCCAGGCCCAAAAATTAGCGCCCACCAACGGGGATCCATTTGCAGCTTTTGTTGCAAGTGTATCAAATACAAGCCCATAATATTTATCGCGATACGTTGTCGGTGAAGAGGGATCATAGTTTTCATTGTCGCGGGGCAATCCAAACTCCTCCAGAACAAGCGGCTTGTTCATTTTTTGGGCAATGGCGATATGCTCATCCAGGTAGTTGAACGTTTTGTGAACGGTTGGTTTAAACATTGTCGATGCGCTGTCGGCCTTGTACCAGCTCCAGTTCTTGGGCCAGATATGAATAGTGATATAGTCAACCGATGCCGGTTGCTGCTCCCTGACAAAAATGCCTCTTTTAAGCAATGTTCCTGCTGTTCCTTCGCTGCCGGTGGTAACCAACTGGTTAGGCGCCAGGCTATGGATAAAATCAGCCGTATTCTTTACCCAGTTGTAAAAGTATGCCAACAGTGTGGTATCCTTGATCGAGTTCGGGTTTGGACGGGGCTCATTCGCCAGTTCCCAGGCCATGATGGTGGGATCATCCTTATACGGCATCCCTGTTATCGAATTTGTCCGATCAATGACATGCCTGAGATATCTCCGATACATACTGTTGGCCAGGCTATCCCGGTAGAAACCGGCCGAATAGGCCATGAAACCGTTCCAGTCCCCGGTTTTTACAGGATCGGGTATGGGTTTGCCGGTACTCCAGTTCACATATTGCGACATCCCGCCCGACCATGTCCAGAAATCATTCATTACCATAATGGCATGCATGTCTCGTTTCCCCATCTCGGAAAGCAGATAATCCAATCCGCTGAATAATGTGTCGTTGTATACACCCGGAGCATCCTGGAAACATGGCGTCACGGACCGGTCAATCGACGATTTCTCCGACGATGCCATAATCCTCAAATTGACGATCCCATCCTTTTCCATCTGATCGAGTTCCCTTTTCAGACGTTCCTTACCGCCCGGAATAATGCCGGCACCCAGCCAGGCGCCTTGCCAGAAATTGGCCCCGATATATCGATACGTTTTATTCCCGATCATAAGATGATCTCCGACAACACGGACGAATTCCCTCTTTTGTTTCGGAGTTTCTCTTTGGCAGGCATTCATACCTGCAATGGACACGACCATTAACAGTATGCCGGTTATCAGTTTAGCAAATACATCCCTCATAATTAGCTTCTTTATGGGTTGTGGCAAGATATCATTAGCGTTGCCAAAATAATTATTCTAATAAATTGATTTATTCCAGTTATTACAATAATAAGTTTAAACCATTCTTAACAAGGATGATATTCGGCGGGATATATCTGTGAGAAGTCTCAGATTATTCAGACCGGGATTTCACACATGTTTTTTTAAGGATTCCCAGAGATCACGATTTACAGGAACCCCATTCTTCAGGTTGTCCTCGCGTGATAGCAGAGATCTTTCTCCAGGATAATAGACCTTGTTTCCAGCTTCGGTTTGTGACCCATGAAAATCGGCAATAATCGAGTCAACGATCTTCGATAGCCCGTCTTTTCCGCCGGCATACTCCGCTTTAAATGCAATGAAGACCTGAGAAAGACCGTATTCCGTTTTCTGTTCTCCGATTTCACAGGTCGATCGTCCTTCCGATAAAACAGATGCCAGGAGATCCAGCACCAAGGCCAGTCCGCTCCCCTTCCACAACCCGGCCGGCAGTGGCCGCTGGGATGTGATGATCTCATCCGGATCATTTGTCATATTTCCTTCAAGGTCAAATCCGCCATCATGGGTCAGTTTCTCTCCGTTTCTCGACTTGACTTCAAGTGTACCATAGGCGTACTGGGTCATTGCCATATCCAGTACAACGGGGCCCTCTTCCCGCGGGATTGCTATGATTAACGGGTTGTTGCCCAGCCGTGATTCGGTACTCCCCCACGCCGGCATATTGGGTTTGGTATTCGACCAACAGATGAACGGATGTCCCCTCTCCGCCGCATGCCAGCCGTAGGTGCCGCCCCGCATCCAGTGATTCGAATTTTTCAGGGCTACACAGCCGATGCCAAACTTATCCGAAAGCTCAATGGCACGATCGGTACATACGATCGCATTGAGCGGACCGGGACCAAGATTTCCGTCCCATTGCTCAATGGCCTGAAAACTCTTCACCTTTTCAGGTGAGGCATCGGGTTTCACAACACCTTGTTCGATGCTGTCCAGGAAACTCTGAAACCTGTTTATCCCGTGCGAGTCTTTTCCCATCAGGCTGTTTTCTGCAAAAATGTAAGCCAGCTGTTCCGATCTCTTCGAATCAAATCCTCGTTTCTGCAGGATAGTTTCAAGAGTCGATTGCATCTCGTCGAATCCGACCCGTATCGCTGATTCTGTCATTACTATGTCAACTTATATTATTGGAATAGACTCCCAGTATGATTTCTGTGGCAAGACGAGCCGATTCACCCGTTATACAAGGATCACGATCTTCCCGGACCGCAGCTACGAAATCAGAAATAATCGCCTCGTGGCCGGAGGTATCCTCAACCGACGCACTGCTGGCACCACTGTGTATCTTACCACCAGGCACTCTGCTTGGATTCTCCATATTATCAACAGCCCACGTAGTTATGATATCGTTTTCCATAATGACCGTGCCCTTCTCACAGATGATTTCGAGACGGGCATCAAAACCGGGTTTTGCAACCGTCGAGGCAATCATCGTTCCGATCATGCCGTCCTTATGTCGTAAAATGGCAGCGCCATGATCTTCCGTTTCAATATCGTGAGCAAAGGTTCCGTAACAACTTACGATACGCTCGGGTTTCCCAAAAAACCATCCGTACAGATCCACCTGGTGAGCGGCCTGCTGCATAAAAGGCCCGCCACCATCCATCTTCCAGCTCCCCCGGTATGCGCCGCTGTTGTAATAGGCATCATCGCGGTAATTTTTGACCGTTAAGTCGGCGGCATAGACACGACCAAGTTTCTGCTTTTCCAATAACTGCTTTACCACCTGGTTGTCCGGACTCATCCGGCGTTGATAGGCGACACCCAACTTCACATTATTTGCTTTGCAGGTTGAAATCATTTCATCGATTTCGGGAAGTGAGATACCGATCGACTTCTCGGTCAGCACGTGTTTTCCCAACTTAGCGGCTTCAATAGCACCGGTGTAGTGCATTCCATTCGGTGTACAGAGTATCACTCCGTCAAAGTCACTTTTTATTTCCGAAAAATTTTGGGCGGCCTCAATAAACACATCCTCCGGCAACCAACCGGGTTTGTTGCCGCTTCTCGATATAAATCCAACAATGTCAATTCCCGGCAATTTTTTGACGGCATTCCAGTAAGTTCTGCTGATATTCCCGGTTCCTGCAATAACAAATCTGAATGTAGAACTCATTAGTATGATTTTACTTTATTCTGTTAATTGATAATCCCTGGTTTTACAAAGCCTTCTTTAACAGAAAATTTGTATCCGGCACAAGGTCACGTATCTCCGGTTACGCGTTGCGGTAGTAAAACTAACGGAGAATAATCAAATAACCCAATCTTTCCGAAGTACCAAAATAATATGACCGCCTGATCTGTGAACCATCATGGATGATTAGCGTGAGGTCTTTTCATTTTATTATATTACCCACGAGGATATAGACAACATCTTTCCATGCATGGTAAATAGGTGTGTATGAATAAATGGAGAAGCAGGCTTCTGAGGGGATTTTTTTTAACTTGTTTGGGGATTGTTGCATATCCGCTTATCCTCTCTGCGCAAAGTCTGTCACCTGCCAAATCCCTCACCCAGTTTGATCTCGTTCCCTATCAGACGAGGGATGGCCTTCCACAAAACAGCGTCACTACCCTTTTACAGGATAAGCGTGGTTATCTCTGGGTCGGCACATACAACGGGCTGGCCCGGTTCGACGGTCTGCGTTTCGAATCTTTCAGTGATCCGGCTGGCCTTCTCAACAACAGCTACATTTACTCACTCATTGAGGATCAAGACAGTACTATCTGGATCGGAACTGTAAACAACGGGTTGTTCCGCATGAAAAATGGCCGGATCAGCCGTTATACCAAATTCAGAAGCCTGATGTCGGACGACATCAAATGCCTGGCCCTTGATTGGTCAGGTGCCCTCTGGATCGGGACTTATGGCGATGGATTGCTGCGAATACATAACGACTCTCTCAAACATTACTACTCCCTGGCCGGAATCCAGACATTGTATATCGATGCTTTACTGTGCGACAGCAAGGGTAACGTCTGGGTAGGTTCCCGCGGAAGCGGCCTCTACAGATTCGATAATGATCATTTTGACTATTATGGAGCGCAAAACGGGCTGACCAGCAATCATATACGTGATATCAAGGAAGACCAAAAAGGGAGACTGTGGATTGCCACTTCCGGTGATGGTCTATACGTTTTAACTGATAATCATGTACGGAAATTCACAACGGCTGATGGTCTAACGAGTAACGCTTTTAATGCACTCACCATAGATGAAGCCGGTACCGTGTGGATCGGCACACAGGGCAATGGGCTGGATCGTTATGCCAGCCATAAATTCAGCAGCATAACCACACGCGACGGGCTGACTAATGACGTGATTGGCACCTTGCTTGTTGACCGCAGCGGCAACCTGTGGATCGGGACCCTCGGTGGCGGTCTGCTTGAGATGAGAAAGGGTAAATTCACAACTTACACTACCGTTGAAGGCTTATCCAACAATAACATATGGACGATTTATGAAGATGCTGATCATCGCGTGTGGATTGGCACAAACGGCGGCGGCGTTGATGTCCTGAAAAATGGGAAAATCGTCAGGTACATCACGACAAAAGATGGGCTTAGCAACAATTTTGTCCGATCGATCTATGGCGACAGCAAAGGCAATATCTGGGTTAGTACCTATGGTGGACTAAACCGTATTCATGGCGATAAAATCACAAACTATACCACCAAAGATGGTCTTTCCGACAATATTGTGCTTAGTCTTTACGAAGACAGTCGCAGGAATCTGTGGATAGGTACCAGCGGTGGCGGACTCGACCGGTTTGACCACGGATCTTTTACCCACTTGACCGTTGCCGACGGTCTGACGAACAACTATATCCGGGCTATCCAGGAGGATGATGAGCACAGACTTTGGCTCGGGACAGGCGGAGGCGGAATCTGCATTGTTAAAAACGGGAAAGTCATAAAAACGATAACAAAAGAAGACGGTCTGCCCAGTGATGTCGTTGTATCATTCCATGAGGACGAAAATCATGTAATGTGGGTGGGCACACATGGCGGCGGGCTTGTTCGCATTAAGAACGATTCGATAGCTGCCATTCAGATGAAGGACGGCTTACCTGACAATGTGATATTTACCATTTTTGAGGATCATGGACACCGGTTTTGGATGAGTTCAAACAAGGGGATTTTTTCCATTTCACGTGATTCCCTGAATCAGTTTGCAGACGGACACATTGGGGCCGTGCATCCCCGCCTCTATGACACGTATGATGGCCTGAAGAGTACGGAATGCAATGGGTCTAATCAGCCGGCCGGATGGCAGTCTGATGATGGCTCCATATGGTTCCCCACCGTTTACGGGGCTGCTCAAATCAATCCGGCTGATATCGGTAATATATCTGCAAAATCACCGATATATGTTGACCGGGTTATTGCAGACCGGAATTCGGTACTGAACAGCCGTGCTGACACGTTGCAGGCTGAAATTCATGATGTTGAGTTCCATTATACCTCTCCTAATCTTTCAGCGGCAGAGAAAGTCAGATATAAATACCGCCTGGTTGGTTACGACCATGACTGGATAAATGCCGGTAACAGGCGTGTTGCGTATTATACAAACCTACCCTATGGCCAATATACCTTTCAGGTCCTTGCCCGGAATCATGAAGGGATCTGGAGTGCTCGTCCTGCAAGTTACCAGTTGTTTATTCCTACCCCATTTTATCTGACCACATGGGCTTATGGCAGTTACATGTTCCTTCTTTTCGGGGCTTTATATGGATTTATGATTTACCAAAACAAACAGACCAGAAAAAAGGAACAGCAGAGATTCCTCAACGAACAGCTGCGGACCAGAGCACAACAGGAGCACTTGCGTCGGGTGGCCTCCGAGGCGAGAATGAGAGAGAAAGAACGGGAAATGGAGCTACAAACCAAAGATAAAGAGATTGAGATTGAGAGACGGCATCGTGAGATGGAGAGGGAGGTATCGCGTGCCTTTGCACAGGGGGTTGAAGGAGAAAGAAACCGTATTGCTCTCGAACTTCATGACGAGATTCTTGGTATCCTCAGCCGCATTATGCGATCTGCTCAGTCGCGTATACGTCATGCAAAACAAAACGGGCAATCCAATGATGAATTCATTGAACAGATCCAGGATTTATTGCCAGAAATGGATCAACTCGGTCAGGAAATACGCACCATAATGGATGACATGCGTCCGGCAGCTCTCGATTTTTTCAGTCTTACCGAATCTCTGGAAGACATGCTCAATAAACACTCCGGCTCAGCCGATTATCCGATGCGATACGATATTAAATCGGAGATCGAATCAACAGGCCTTGATCAGTTTGCCCGGGTAACCGTTTACAGGATAATGCAGGAAGCAATAGGTAATTCGGTGGAACATGGCAAACCATCATTTATCGAGCTTCACATTCATAAAGACGATCAGCAACTCATCTTTGAATTACGGGATGATGGTACCGGCTTTGACATCTCGGAAGCTTTTAACCGGATAAAAAACCGAACTGACAGAGGAGGTCACGGACTCATGAACATGATTTACCGCGCCAGTACGATATCAGCTGATATTACCTGGTTACCCAGAGAACCTAACGGCACGATCATGAAGCTGACAATCCCACTCATTAGCAGCAACGTTCATCAGACAAATATTTAACCAGAGGTCTGGATAAGAAATCCTATAGGATCGATGATTAAAAAGAATCCTGGATCATTGTGATTGATGATGCTTTTGGGTGTCTGTCCCCCCCTTAATAGCCTGAGTTCGACATATGGAAATTATGGGACAGGGGTTTTAAACACATAATCGACGATAGACCATAGTTTGCGGTTATGGAACCCATTCATCGTTTCAAAACCGCCACCGTCCATGGTCTTCCGTCTGAAATCTTAATCGAATACTCATATCGAACTCACGTTATTTAAGGAACGATCAGAGTACAAGCTCACGGTAAGGCGGGATCATTTTGAAGGTATCTTAAAAAAAAGGCCTGAACCGGTAACGATTCAGGCCTTCTGCAGTGAGCAAATCTATCCTTATTTCAGGAAGAGCATTTCGCGATAAGTTGGCAGCGGCCAGTAATCGTCGGCTACCAGGCGCTCCAGTTTATCGGCAACTTCACGGACGCCGTCCATGGCTGGAATAACATTCTTAGCCATATGATGAGCTTTTTCCTCAATGGTATCACCACCAAGATCTTCATTCACTTTTTCAAGCTTATCCAAAGCCTTGGTCAGTCCATTAACATTGGTATTCACCTTACTGATAATCTGCAGGGTTCCGCTCATATCCTGTCCCAGTTGTTTACCACGGTCAGCTGCAGCGTTCAACTCATTTACATAACGAATGGCACCGGGAATGATCATCGTGCTGGCGATTGTCTGTGTTGTCTCCGCTTCGATGTTGATCGTCTTGAAGTATTGATCAAGAATGATCTCGAGACGGGAGGCGACCTCGCGTGGGTTCAACACTTTATACTTCTCAAAGAGTGCAATGTTCTCTTTCTTGCTGAGTGCCGGTGTGGCATCAAGTGTTGACGGGAGATTCAGCAGACCGCGTTTGGCTGCTTCTTTCTTCCACTCATCGGAGTAGTTATCACCATTGAAGATGACTTTTTCCGCTTCCTTGAGTGTTTTGGTAATCACCTCGGTCAATGCACTGTCGAAGTCATTGTTCTTCTTGATGCTGGATGCAAGGGCATCAGCCATTTTTTCAAGAGATTCAGCAAGGATCGTATTCAGAACCGTGACCGGGAAAGATACCGATTGTCCACCGCCTACAGCACGGAATTCAAATTTATTTCCTGTGAATGCAAAGGGTGAGGTACGGTTCCGGTCACCGGCATGTTTCGGTATTGCCGGAAGTACCGGGCTTCCAAGACCTAAAATACCACCTTTCTTCGAAGATTTAACATCTCCGTCCTTGAGTTGATCGAAGATATCCTGTAATTGATCACCGACGAAAATAGAGATGATCGCTGGCGGTGCTTCGTTGGCACCCAGCCGATGGTCATTTCCAGAAGAGGCAATCGACACGCGAAGCAGGTCCTGATGCTCGTAAACAGCTTTTATTACGGCTGTACAGAAAAACAGGAAGAGTTTGTTCGTATGTGGATCTTCCCCGGGTTCCAATAGGTTGTGCCCTGTGTCGGTAGCCATTGACCAGTTGCTGTGCTTCCCACTTCCGTTCAATCCGGCAAATGGTTTCTCATGGAGGACGCAAGCCATGCCGTATTTCCGGGCAATGCGCTTCATCATGATCATCGTCAGTTGCTGATGGTCGGCGGCAATGTTACTATTTTCGAAAATAGGAGCAATTTCATACTGACCCGGCGCCACTTCGTTGTGACGAGTCTTGACCGGCACACCCAGTCGGTAAAGCTCACGCTCAACTTCAAGCATATAAGCAAGCACACGGTCCGGGATGCTACCAAAATAGTGATCTTCTAATTCTTGTCCCCTTGGGGGTTTGGCACCAAATAACGTACGATCGGTCGTGACGAGGTCGGGACGGTTATAGAAGAATTCCTGGTCAATCAGGAAGTATTCCTGCTCGAAACCTACGGTCGAGTTCACCGATTTCACATCGTCGTCGCCAAAGAGACGCAATACCCGAAGGGCACTGTCATTCAATGCATGAGTTGAACGGAGAAGAGGTGTTTTATGGTCAAGTGCCTCACCAGTCCAGGATGCGAAGGCAGTTGGAATACAAAGAACGGCACCATTTTCATTTTCCATAATGAATGCCGGAGAAGTCGGATCCCATGCAGTGTAACCACGCGCCTCGAAAGTTGCACGCAAGCCGCCACTCGGGAAACTTGAGGCATCAGGTTCGCCCTGAATAAGCTCTTTACCAGAAAATTCTGCGACAGCGCCTCCACCTTTATTAGGTGTGATAAAACTGTCGTGTTTTTCAGCAGTGGAACCCGTCAAGGGTTGAAACCAGTGTGTATAGTGAGTTGCACCGCGCTCAATGGCCCATTCTTTCATCACCATAGCGACAGCATCGGCAACTTCTGCCCTAATCTGTTCGCCATCGTTCAAGGTCTTTTTCAGTTCCTTCCAAACGGCTTTCGGAAGACGTTCCTTCATAGTATCTAACTGAAGGGCATTTTCACCAAAGATCTTTGTGATATTCTCAGGTGATAAGCTGCCAATGCCGTTTGTACCGGCCTTATATCCTTTGACAGCTTGAAGGGTATCATAACGAGGAAATACTTTGCTCATAGTATTAATTTAGTTTTTTAGGTTTCAGCCTGTTTGAGAATACTATTAATTATGCAATTAACCAAATTTTGACTACATAAATTTAGAATACATGGGCGAAAACTAATTAATTTAAAATTGGTACCGCTTTCAGTTATTATTTTTAGATAAATGCTCATTTTTCATGAAATACTGAATTTCATTTCACTTATCTCAAAAACAACCTTAATTCACGTAGTGAAGTGTTTTTATAATTCCTGTGATTGCCCATTTTCCGCGATAATGCTACCTTGTCGGATTAAAATTTTATCGCAGTTTTTGACTAGTACAACGGTGTACAAATATTGACCGGATGCTAAAGATTTGGATTGATGCGGCCCGTCCCAAAACATTGGCTGCCGCTGTGGTTCCTGTTTTGATTGGTATGGCATTAGCTCTGAGAGAACACCTGTTCAATCCTGTAATGTCACTGGTGGCTTTTATTTGTGCCATCCTTATTCAGATTGGTACTAATTTTGCTAACGATTACTTTGATGCCAAAAAAGGTGCTGACAGCGATAACAGGATAGGTTTTGAGCGGGCAACGGCAAGCGGATTAATCACCCCGGGCCAGATGCTCGGGGCAACCTGTATAACCATGGGACTTGCCTTTCTGTTGGGCCTGGTACTCGTATGGCATGCCGGATGGGTAATTCTGCTTATCGGCGTTTTGTCTCTTATCTTCGGCATTGCCTATACCGGCGGCCCCTTCCCGCTTGGCTACAACGGGTTGGGAGATGTCTTTGTGTTCCTTTTCTTTGGTATCGTAGCTGTTATGGGAACTTATTATGTAAATGCCCTGCATTGGTCGTCACTGGCTTTCTGGTCATCGATTCCGGCCGGGGCTCTATCGGTTAACATATTGGTCATAAATAATCTTCGAGATATTGAAACGGATAAGCCGGCAGGGAAAAAAACATTGGGGGTTATTTTTGGTGAAAACGCACTCCGATATGAATATCTATTGATGTTATTGCTGAGTTTTGCCATACCTCCACATCTTTTTATCCGTGATAACTTTGGCCCGTTTATCTTCCTTCCCCTCTTGTCCATTCCGCTGGCAGTTCGTTTATTGAAAAAAATATGGTACGTGAAGGATAAAAGAACGTTGAATAAGACATTGGCCCATACTGCTCAGTTTCTGGTCATTTTTGGCGTGCTCTTTAGTTTGGGACTTGTACTCTCTTGACTGCATCAGCAAACTCTTTTTCTATGAAAATATTCCGTTACAGGCTTCCGCTGTCACAACCTGTTTCCTCCCGGCAGGCCACTCAAACACATCGGGAAGGCTTGTTTCTAACAAGCGATTACATGCCGTTCTCTGTATTCGGTGAGGCGGCACCATTACCCGGTTTTTCCAATGAGACGGTAGACGATATTGAGGCTCATGTTAAAGAAAAATTCCAGGTTATCGATCGTTACTTCATGCAGGACAACGGCTATGAAAACTGGAATGCCTTTGCTGCCTCTCTGAATCTGCCCCCAAGCCTGAGGTTCGGTCTGGACACATTCCTGTTTGACCGGCTTTCAAAACACGAGAAGCTGCCGCTTTCTCAATATCTGTACCGGTCTGGCCCTTCCTGTGTACGCGTTAATGCGTTGATCAGGGAAACCGAACCTGATAAGATACACGAGGAAGCCCGGAACTACTGGCAACGTGGGTTCAAGACGCTTAAGCTGAAAGTTGCGGACGATTTTGAAAAAACGCGCACCATCTTGACGAATTTGCGAAATACGTTTCCTGAGGCTCGTCTTCGCCTCGATGCCAATCAGTTATGGGAGGTTGATGAGGCTATAAATAACCTGCAGTCGCTCGAATCGCTGAATATTGAATATTGCGAGCAGCCCATTAAAGTTGCCGATATGTTAATGCAGAATGAAATCTGCATGAAATGTTCTATTCCGGTTGCCGCTGATGAGGCGGCGCGTTCTATCAAACAGATTGAGATACTTATTGAGAATAATGCGGCCGATCTTTTGGTCATAAAACCCATGCTCATCGGCAGCTTCGATGAGCTGTTCCGAATTGCGGAGATAGCCAAGACTCACGGTATCGAACTGGTATTTACCACTTCCTTTGAGGCTGGGATCGGCAGGGTTGCGACGGCGCATCTGGCTGCTGCCATGGGGAGCACCCGATTTGCCCACGGCCTGGCCACAGGCGGAATGCTGAGTAAAGATTTTGTCAACGACGATAATTTTATTCGCGACGGATACTTCTATTTCACCGAAGCACCCGGACTGGGCATTGACCCCAACCTGAAAGATCTGGAACTGACGCAAATCTAATGAAAGCCTCGTTTCAATTTCTGAGAAACAGATTTGATCCGGATGCTCTCTTTCTTGTTACCGACAAACGGGAATATACATATCGGGATCTTGTCGCTTATGCCCGATTGCTTGAATCGCAGTTACCGGAACATCGACCCATTAAAGTAGTATTTCCGGCACATCGGTCCGAGAGAACCGTGCTTGTTATCGCCTCTTGCTGGATGCTGGATATTCCGGTCATCCCCCTCTCACCCAATATCGATGACCGGGAATGGCAACGAGTTATCCATGACCTGAAGCCCGATGTTATTTTTATCGATCCTGCAGTGCGGCATTCATTTCCAAATACCGATATCGTACAGGTTCAACTGCCGGGCGCACATTCGTTGGGGAAACAACCCCAGCCATTGCAACAGCTTGTAGGTGATCCTGAACATCTTTTCGGCTTTTTCATGACCTCCGGTACTTCGGGACCCTCCAAAATTGTCCCTCTGAAAAGAAGACAATTTCTTTGGGGGGCTGAAGGATCTGCACAAAACTTCAAACCTGAAAGTGGGGAACTGTGGCTGCTAAGCCTGCCGTTGCATCACGTTGGTGGAGTTTCGATCATTCTGCGCAGCATGTTGTACGGTTCCGGGGTTTATCTCCTCTCAGAATTCAAAGCAGACGTAATTCGCAGACTCCTCGCCAATGATAAACGAATACGCTTCTGTTCGCTTGTTCCGACCATGCTGCGGCGGGTCCTGGAAGATTCTGGCTTTCAGCCACATTCTGAATTCACTATCTGCCTGTTGGGTGGAGGTCCCATGTCTGTTGAACTCGTCCGTGAGGCTAACAGACACAATATGGCAGTTGCAACCAGTTTTGGAATGACAGAAACTGCTGCACAGATCGCGGCCCACGTCTATCATTCACACAATATTCCAGGCAAACTCACCGCAGGAAAGATATTTCCCCCAAATAAGGCAGAATTGCGTGACGAACAGGGCAACCGTCTTTTATCCCATAACGAAGGAATTCTTTGGATTCAGGGACCCCAGGTTTTCGACGGATATTATGATCGCGAGTTAAATACCCGGTATATTGATTCACAGGGTTGGTTTTGTACAGGAGACCATAGCAAAATCGATTCTGATGGAGAAATCGAAATTCTGATGCGACGAACAGACCGGATCGTTACGGGAGGGGAAAATGTCAATCCTATTGAGATCGAACAAATATTACTTGAACATCCGGACATTACCGAATCTGCCGTATTTGGACTACCAGATGATGAATGGGGACAACGGGTAGTCGCTCTGGTCGTCAGAAACGCCGATAACGAATTCATTCCCGATCTTTCGGACTATCTTTCCTCTCACCTTCGGGGATACCAGATCCCAAAAGAAATTATTTTTGTATCTGACCTGCCCTACACAAGCACCGGTAAACTCGACAGATCACGTTTGCACGAATGGTTCAAGAAGAGTTGATGCCAGGCAGAATTCTCAGCGTATTGGAGTCGGGGACAGCGATATATTTATTTAGCCTAACGTCTTAACACTCACCCATATAAAACGTTACCCTTATGTAACGCCTTCCTCACAAACCTTGACATTTTTTTACCTAAACACCCCCCCGGGATGATGCTTTTTTTCCAGCGAAGACGTTAATTAGATAACGATTTTAAATTGTAGAAAAAAATATTCTAGAATTTTGCAAGAATTGTCGGTCAAAGTACATCTAACACATGTAGACTGGAAAAATATTTTACTCAAATTGTTTTGCAGGAGATGCAATAAAAATGAAAAAAAAGACCTTTTTCGCTATTGGCACGCTCATTATCATAGTTACGGGCGGTTTTTTTTACTTCACACGTTCTACCAAAACTGAGTTTAAGTGGAGAACCAGTCCGATTGAACGTGGCAATCTGAATATAGTGGTAAATGCTACCGGTACTGTAAACCCGGACACTACGGTCAATGTAGGTACTCAGGTTTCAGGCAGAATTAACAAGATTTATGTGGATTACAACTCGCATGTTAAAAAAGGAGAGATTCTGGCTGTTCTGGACACAACTTCACTGTATCAGTCCGTTCAGCAGTCGCAGGCTGAAGTAAGAAGTGCCCAGGCACAGGTTATCCAGGCGCGGCTGACTTTTCAACGCATGAAAAAGCTGTTTGCGAAACAGCTGGCCTCCGAATCTGATTTTGATACCGATTCCGTAGCTTTCATCGTAGCTCAAAACTCGCTTCATTCGTCTGAGACACAACTGCAGCGAGCCAGGATAAATCTGGATTATGCGACCATCACAGCCCCTATCGACGGTGTGATCATGTCACGTGACGTGGATGTCGGCCAAACCGTTGCTGCAAGCTTTAACACCCCGCAACTGTTTTCAATTGCCACCGATCTGCATTCGATGCGGATAAGCGCCTCGATTGACGAAGCGGATATTGGTCAGATCAGACTGGGACAAAATGTTGACTTTACTGTAGATGCTTTTCCTGATGAAACATTCACCGGAACAGTCACCCAGATCCGGCTGCAACCTATTACAACCAATAATGTTGTCACTTATACGGTGATTATTGAAGTTCAAAACCCGGATCTCAAATTGATGCCCGGCATGACTGCGAATCTCACTGTCCATATTAAGGAAGCAAAAGATATACTTAAGGTGCCGAATCTCGCATTAGTATTCACACCACCAAGAGCATACATGCAACAGGAAATGAAGAATCGCCCTGATTCAGCTCATAGTAATA
>DATFNI010000283.1:0-2616 GCA_035266485.1 Balneolales bacterium | reverse complement strand
CTTCATATACTGCCTCCAGACCGCTTTTTCCAACTTTATCCCCAAGTTGGTATCGGTCAGATTTCTTCAGCACATCGTCCGATACCTCGCGTAAATACCCAAGAATGTGTGCGGCTTTTACCCCGGACGGATAATGTCGCTTACTTTCGATCTGATGGCCAATCCCGGGAAGCCGCCACAAATTTTCCTCGATTTTGGAGAAGACAGAGAAGCTGACGTCGGTGTATAAACGTGATTTCCGATGCCATGAATACGCCTGTGCCTCCTTAATCTTATCATTCAAATCCTGCTCATCCACTCCCAGTAGCCGGGAGAGCAAAGGGGTATTGGCTGCTTTATAATCAGAAGGTGTAATTGTGATAGTAAAAATCGGTTGGTTGTCAACCAACAAGTTATTGTGCCGGTCAAATATCAACCCACGGGCTGGGTTAATGTATTCCTGGCGAACCGAGTTTTGTTGACTGAGCGGCTGATAGGTATCAAAATCCAGAATCTGGAGTTGATAAAGCCTTCCAACCAGTACGAGGCACATACCAATCACAATCGCCTGTAAAACGCGAATGGATGATTGTACATTTTTAGCCTTGTACTGCATGATGAATCAGGGGGTTCTGAAAAGATGAACGATACTCGCAGTGACCGCAGTGTAGAGACTGCCAATCAGCAGCATGTACCAGAACAGAGTTTCTATTGCATAGCTTTCAATAAAGCTGGCAGCTAGCAGGAAGAGCAGGTTGTGCGCGATGGAGAACAATAATACCATAAGGAAAATTTGGCCTGTGAGCAAACTTGATTCACTCTGTTTGGGCATAAAATTGTATCCAAAGAACGCTATAGCCACTTTGGCGAACATATTCAGGCCCCAAAGGTCCAAAAGAGCATCCTGCAAAAGTCCCAGTGTTGCTGCCGTCCAGATGGCGGTCGTTCGGTCACGAACCGTCATGATCCACAAGATGTAGATCAATACGATATCGGCAGAGGTTCCGAAGATCCGAAGATGCCGGAATATTGCTACCTGTAGCAATACACAAATTACTCCAATCAACAAATCACGGCCATGCTGCTTCCACATCAGTATTGTTCTCCGACAATATTATGAAGTCGTGTTATGGTCGTGTCCGGCTGATACCGGACAAGAAACGCTTCACTTAGTGTTGATAGTGTGACAAAAGGTTTCAATGTAATTTCCTGGGTCTCCCGGCCGACATCCGGTTTGGTATGAATTACTGAGCCAATTGGAATATTTGGCGGGAGTTGGTTGCCATAACCGGACGTTTCCACAATCATACCTGAATCAATGTGTATCGTCTGCGGCACAAAGTCCATATCCAGGTTATCGGAATGTCCGTTCCAGGAGACAATGCCATATGCTCCATCCCCCTGAATTTTCCCGCTTATTTTAATAAGCCTATTAAAAAAGGGCATTACTTCGGAGTAGTGATCCGAAGTGAGTATCACTCGGCCGACCAATCCCTGGGGAGTGACCAAAGGCATCCCCACTTTTACGCTGTCCCTTTTTCCTGCATTAATGGTGATAATATTGTTTATCCCGGTCAGATCCTTGGTAACCACCATCACGGGGAGTAGATCCAGTTTCGTTGTATCCCGGTACCCCAACATCTTCTTCAGCGTTTCATTCTGCTTCTTCATTGAACGAAGACGGCTCACCTCGTCCATCAGAAGGATATTTTGCCGTCTGAGATCTTCATTGGTTTTAAGGGCCTCACGATAGACGCGCACATTGGCAAGTGGTTCTTCAATATAACTCATCACCGTGATGCTGACAGAACGAAGCACACGTATACCACCTTCATTGCGACTGACCATCAAAGCCACCGCAATTACCAGGAAGAAGGCAGTCAGGATATGATCTTTAGCGTCCTGTAAGGTGAAGGACTTAAAACGCATGTATGGTCCGGATGGTTATGAGACCACGCTTTTGAAATAATCCAGGTCTTCGAGAATAGCTCCAGTTCCACGTACAACTGCCGTTAATGGATCTTCGGCTATATGGACCGGAAGATCTGTTGTCTCCATGATCAGTTTATCCAGGTTCTTGAGCAGGGCTCCACCACCGGTCAGCATGATGCCCCGGTCCAGGATATCGGCAGATAACTCGGGGGGGGTCTGTTCAAGCGACTTGGTCACTGATTCAACAATCGTGTTAACAGATTCGGATAGAGCTTCACGTACATCTTTAGATGTAACGGTTCTCGTTCGCGGTGCTCCGTTTACTAAGTCACGGCCTTTGGCTGTGATCTCAAGCTCTTCGTCAAGCGGCGTTGCCGAGCCGATAGTACATTTCACGTATTCGGCCGTTCGTTCACCGATGAGCAGGTTATGATTACGCCGGAAGTAATTGATGATGTCCTCATTCAACTCGTCACCGCCCAGGCGAACCGACTGGGCATATACGATACCCGAGAGGGCAATGACAGCAATTTCTGTTGTGCCACCACCGATATCAACGATCATATTGCCGACCGGCTCGTGGACATCCAGTCCGATACCGATAGCTGCGGCCATCGGTTCATCGACAAGGTAAACTTCTTTTGCACCGGCATGTTCGGCACTGTCGCGAACCGCCCGTCGCTCGACCTCTGTAATACCGCTGGG
>DATFNI010000282.1:0-11454 GCA_035266485.1 Balneolales bacterium | reverse complement strand
CGGGGCGAAGGGGCTGAGTCGTTGAGTAGCATAATAGTCGACAACCAACGAGGGTTGTTTGGATCGACTATTATATGCCCGATCATCGATAGGTGATTCAACGACAAGAGGTGTATGACAGGAGCCTGTCACGTATGGTTCTGTGATGGCCTTGGGGTGAAATTCCCCCTTGGCCACTCACCTACTTTAACATAATTGTTTAAAAAATCCACGTCAGTGTATTGAAGCTATCCATGAGGCATACGGTGGCAGAGTTACGGATTTTAGGGATGAAACGGAACGTAAAGAAGCCACATCTGTTGCGAGAGTATGTACCACAATATGACGTTGATTTTTTCCCTGTTTTAGATTGAAGCTGAGCGTTTGCGGTTGGGATGACATATTGACCGCAACTATCACTGAAGAGCCTCCTTTTGAGGTCGTGCGCAGATAAGAGACCACGGCCTTATTATCCTTATTCAGCATCGAAAACCCGCCGGCGTACAATGCTTGATTTTCGCTCCGTAGCGAAATCAACTGTTTATACCAATTCAGCATTGAAATTTTATCACCACTTTCTGTTTCTACATTCACCCACTTATGGTTCGGCGGAACCGGCAGCCAAGTATTTGGATTGGTAGAAAAGCCTGCCTGTGGACCGGGTGTCCATTGCATCGGGGTACGTTCTCCATCACGTCCTTTATCTTTGGGCCAGCCTGAGATGCAAATCGGATCCTGACAAGCTGATCTACGTTTTGGGGGTGTGGTAACCATACCGAGTTCCTCGCCGTAATACATGAGTGCAACAGAGCGTGTCGTCAGTAAGAGGGTCGCTAAGCCTTTAGCGATGGCGGTGTTATATTTACCATCACCATATCGGTCCCAACTTCGCGGGTTATCGTGGTTGTCAAACACAAACAATGGCATGTGGCCATTGAGGTCATTTTCTGCTTCGTATATTTTTTGTCGAAATTTGCTCGCATCTAATTTATTGATAAACCCAACTTCTGTATCCATGGGCAATTGCAATTGATGTCCGTGCAGGCCATACATCGACAACAGGTCACGGGTGTTCCTGGTGTATGTCTCGCCAACAAGTACGCGATTGCCGGGATAACTGTCTACAATTTTCCGGAGCTTGCGCATCACGTTGTGAATCCCTGGCTGATCAGATTGACGTGATAACGACTCTTTAGGGTCTCCGAATGCATCCTTACCTGAAAAGACTTTTTCATTGCGAAGTTCGGGGTCCTCGTAAAGCGTCTCGATAGCATCGAGTCGGAACCCGGCAACGCCTTTGTTCAGCCAAAAGCGTATGATGTTGTACATAGCCTTGCGAACCTGTGGATTTCGCCAATTCAAATCTGGTTGTTGCTTATAGAACATATGATAGTAAAACTGCTTGCGGGCTGGAACCCACTGCCAGGCCGAGCCGCCGAATTCCGATTCCCAGTTGTTGGGTGGCACTTTGCCGTCATGCTCGTATCGTTTCTGAAAAGCCGTTACACCTGGTTTATCGGCGGGTATTCCCGAGTTCCATACATACCAATCCGCTTTTGGATTGGTGGTAGAACTTGCCGACTCCTGAAACCATTTATCCTTGTTAGATGTATGGTTAAGCACCATATCCATTAAAATACGGATATGATGCTTTTTAGCTTCCGATAACAATTGATCGAAGTCCGCCATTGTGCCATACATAGGATCAATAGCCTCATAGTTGGCAACATCATAGCCAAAATCCACCTGTGGAGAAGGATAGATCGGCGTTAGCCAGATAGCATTGACACCAAGATTTTCAAGATAACCCAGGCGTTTTATGATACCGTTGAGGTCGCCGATTCCGTCTCCATTCGCATCCTGGAAACTGCGCGGATAAATTTCATAGATAACGGCATGCTTCCACCATGGCTTGGAATTTGATTGTATAGTTTGATGATGTGTCGGACTTGTCCGCGTGGAGGACTTCACCCGAACAGAATGCGGTGATAATGTTGCCCCCAAAAAGCATAAAGCAAAAACAAGAAGAGGTGATATTAATAGAGACATTTGTTATTGAATTTAGAGTTGGATGTTAATTGGCATAACGACCCTGCGCATAATGGGCTAAAATACGAGCAGCGATTGTCAATGTAGCTTAAACTCTGAGCAAAAGCCATCCGCCGCGGCGGAATGCCCGACCGGCTTGGTCCCCTTAATGCGCTTGATATTATTCATAGCCCCCCTGAGCCGTACCTTACGGTTCTGGTAAACTCATAATCAACCCAAGGAGGAAAGCCATGAACGTCTATAACAAACTACATGCATATTACTGCGGAATCGATCTTCACGCAAGAACGATGTATGTGTGCATCCTGGACCTGGACGGGGCCGGAACCATCGTCTATCACAAGAATATGCCGTCTCGGTCGGAACGCTTCCTAAAACCGATCGCTCCGTTTCGCGAGGACCTGGTTGTCGGGGTAGAATGCATCTTCTGCTGGTACTGGCTGGCGGACCTGTGCCAGAGGGAAGGGATCGCATTTGTCTTAGTCCACGCCCTGTCTATGAGGGCAATCCACGTTCCGCCATCCGGCGGAAAGAACGACCGGATCGACTCGCTGAAGATCGCCCGGTTGATTAGGGGGTAATTTTCCGCTGGCGTATGTGTATCCACCGTGGATGCGAGCCACGCGGGACCTGATGCGGCGTCGGATCCATTTTGTGCGCAAACGGGATGAGTGTCTGAACCTGCACTGGTTCCTCTCCCTGGAGGATGCACGCACTAAGATCGAGGTCTGGAGGAAGGAGTATAACAGCTTCCGTCCTCACAGTTCTCTGGGCGGATTAACACCCGATCAGTACATAGAACAACACCTGAAAAAAACGTCCGATTCTCTATTTTTAACTGGTACATAAATTGGGAGGGGCTCAACCTCTGATAATCTTTGATCAATTAAAGCATTGATAGCGTCAGCCTCGTAATAGTCATTTTGGCGAACTTTACCGCTCTTTTTATTCCAGAATTGCGGCTTGAGGTGAATACCCAGGGAAACGTACCGATCCTTGTTGGCGTCTGAAATGCGAATATAAATGGGAACTTCCCCTGCTTTATTTTTTCTGGGGCATATGATAGCTTTGAATTTCATTTTCCCGTACCTATTTTTTTATTGGTACGGATAGGAAAAACAGGCTTTATACATTGGAATTAGCTGTTTTTTTAGTTACCCGTACCATTTAAGTTCTTTGGTACGGGTTTTTGTTGGGGCGTTCAAAATCATCTAGTACCATGTAAATCATCAGTTTATTGATTTATAAGTACTTAGCGAGTTATGTTAACAACATCTCGAATCAGTCTGTATCAAAGAAAGTGACCCGACCGGGATTCGAACCCGGATCTAGAGCTCCGGAGGCTCTTATTCTATCCATTGAACTATCGAGTCGGTTACCGATAGATTCGTAAAATAAGAAAAGTCTCCTTTAGAAAAAATGAATCACTCAGAGGAGGAAATATGTTCGCTTCAGATACACTTAAAGGCATGAATATCCTTATTACCGGCGGCGGCAGCGGACTAGGTTTGGCTATGGCAACCAAGTTTGTAAGCTGCGGTGCCAATGTCGCCATTTGTGGACGTACCGAGGAGAAGCTGGAAAAAGCTGCGAAAGAACTGAGACAATCAGATAGCAAAATTCTGACTTACGTGGCTGATGTACGTGATTATGATGCTGTCGGCGAGATGATCCGGCATTTGAATGAAGAGTACGGTGTACTCAATGGATTGGTCAATAATGCCGCCGGTAATTTTCTTTCGGCGTCAGAAGATCTCAGTCCTAATGCGTTCAAATCGGTTGTCGATATTGTCCTGCATGGTACGTTCAACTGTACGCAACACTTTGGCCGCCATCTGATTGATACCAGGCAAAAAGGCTCTGTCCTGAATATTGTCACGACCTATACCGAATCAGGGTCCGCTTTTGTGTTGCCATCGGCTTGCGGCAAGGCCGGTGTCCTGGCCCTGACCAATACGCTTGCTTATGAGTGGGCAACCTATGGAATTCGTCTCAATGCCATTGCTCCCGGTCCATTTCCCACAAAAGGAGCATGGAGCAGGCTCATACCGGATGAAAAATCCCAGGAACTTTATCTGAACCGGATTCCTATGCATCGGTTTGGAAACCATGAAGAGCTGGCAAACCTGGCGGTTTTTCTGATGTCTGACTTGTCACCGTACATGACAGGGGCAGATGTGGTGATCGACGGAGGAGAACGGCTGAATGCCGGCCAGTTTAACTTTCTGGATCACCTCATGCCAAGGGAAGAGCTCAAAGCGGTCTTCCGAAAAATGAAATCAGGCAACGACGACTGAGTAGCAGCTATTCCGTTTAAAAATGCTCGGGCTGATTAGCCGTCATAAACAGGTTGCCGGTCATGACAGTAACAGCCTGGCCTGCAATTTGCAGCTCTTCGATTACCCCTTCTCGCTGTTGCATGTAAACAGTGACCGTTCCTGGGCGATTCACGAAGCGACCCTGATCGGCACGAAATGTGAAGACCTGCTTACTCTTGTCCAGAAAGCCACTGTGGAGCAGGAATGCCGCCATGGGGCCATTCGCCGATCCGGTGACCGGGTCTTCCAGAACACCGAGTGAAGGTGCAAAAAACCGCATGTGCCAATTGACGTTCTTATCACCGGTATCATCTGTAACGACCGCGAAACCCAGAATGTCGTGTTGTTCATTGATCTTGCGCAACAGGGATATATTGGGATCAAGCGTCTTAAGGCTATCGTACGTTTTCAAAGGGATGTAGCAATAACCATTCCCGGTTATTTGCGGCTTTACTTTCTGACTGAGTTCAATTTCAGAAAGGCCAAGAGCACCGCATAAAAGAGCAATGTCCCCCGGATAAGGGAAAAATTCGGGGATAGGCAGGCTAAATTTGATATAAGGATGAAATTCACGCCACTCAACATCGACGACCAGATTGCCCGAACGGGTTTCAACAATAAAACTCTGAGGTTCCTCTACTTCCAATCCGTAATCGCCTTCTTCGGCAAGTACATGAAAGGCGGCAATTGTAGCGTGACCACACAGGTCTACTTCCTGACTAGGGGTAAACCAACGAAGACGCAGATCCGCCTCTTCAGATTCCGAATCCAACACAAAAACAGTTTCGGAAACATTCATCTCACGGGCTATTTTTTGCATATCGGTTCCGCTCAGACCGTTGGCTCCTACAACAACGGCGGCCGGGTTTCCGCTAAAAGGTTTTCGGGTGAAGGCATCAACCTGTTTGATTGGCACAGTTTGCATGTTTGTTTACAATTTTTTGAATATTTACGAAGACAAATTTATCAAATCCTGTGATTGTTAGCCAACACCAGCAGGATAAGGATTTAATAACGAGCTAATTGCGCCTGTATACCCTCTAACGTGCGTGAGAGTCGCAATAGATGATAAACTGAGAAGGGGGGATCCAACCTCATTTGGATGGATTTGATGAAGCGGAGCAGCGCTGTTGACGCCGGTTCTCTCTGTTCAACCTTCTTCTGTTCAACTGCCAGTCGTTCTTCGGCTGTGACGTGCGCTATCCGGACATGATTTTTCAGTACATTAGCCTGAATAGACATTTTGTAGTCGGAGGCCATGCGCTCATGCCGGACTTCCGATCCCAGGGTATTGATAAAGATGGTACCCGTAGCGCCGTTGTCGAAACGAATATGCAGATGCAGTGCCAGCTCTTCCCCAGCATGACGTACGGGAATCGTCTCAATCCGGTGTACTTCCGATGAGATCCAGGACAGACACAATGCAATATCTTCCAGCCAGAGATGATCAAATCCGGTTTGATAGCCAAGGAAGACCGAACGGGGTAGAATGCGACTGAAATAGAGGCTTCGGGGATTTGGAATTTGTTCGGTCATCCACTCTGTCAGCGACGTAAACGTAGCCCAATGAGCAAACTGGACCTGGACACGGGATTCTTCGGCTGACCGAAAAAGCCTGAGCGCCATCTCTGATTCAATATTAAGGGGTATGATCGCAAAGACATGGATACCTTCCCGAATGAGACCAAGCAGCTTTTCATATTTGTTTTTCGACTCGTCGAGGAATATACAGGCATCAACGGAACCAAGATACGCGGCACGCTCGGTTGTAATAACCTCGCTGACCGATTGTATGGGCCTCACTCGCTGTTCCCAAACACTCGTTCGTTCTGCCGGACCAATTATCCCCATTTTCATGATACATGCATTCGTCAATAATTTCTGCACATAACGGCAAATTCTAAAATGTTGGGGTCAATAGCTAGTTTAATTGTCTTGAGTAGTGAGAATTGAGTATTGAGATAACACACGGGGGCACAAGGGGGAACCATTCACTTGGGATATGTTCAGTAGCGGGGCAGAATAACAGCCAGAATGATGTAAAGAATGATCGGGGAACCAAAACCAAGAAGCGTGGCAATCAAGAATATGACGCGAACTACTGTAGGGTCCCATCCCCAGTATTCTGCGATTCCGCCACAGACGCCTAACAGCATCTTGTTTCTGGATGAGCGGGTTAATCTTGTACGACTCATGATTCACTCCGGATTCGTGATGATAATAATTGGTACTCTATACTATTCATACGCTGTGATTATTCAGAAGTTTCAAAAAGATGTTCAACTAAATTCGCTGAAAAATTATATAAAAGGTGACAGTATTAATCATGTTGATGGCCTGAAGAATCGGCTTGCTGAAATGAGTTATTAGAAATTCGAAATTAGTAAGAGACCCGTAGTGATACATCCCGTCTAATGTCTGCTGCGATTATAATTCAAATAGAGGGATCCGGTGAAGTAAATTACCGGGTAAATCAGCGCCGACCAGGCCAGCCATGATGGAATGTGCGGAAACAATGTGATCATTACCAGCAGCTGAATGCCGTAAAGCCCCCCCAGGATCAGCATCGTTTTGCGAAAATGGAGAGATCTGGATGGATAGATCCACACCATCGGTATAAATACGAACAAGACGCATATGAATAGCCCTATGCTGGCACCCGTTGGACTGAAATGCAGGCTGTACATGTGCAGCACCACCAGGTTCCAGTAGTTGGGGAATCCTTTAAAAAAATGATCTTCGGTCTTGGCATCAGTCCGCGAGAACCCGATGACGCTGGCCATGCCGCAAATAATGACAACCAAAGTTGGTACGGAAAGCACCTCCCAGGCCCAGAACAGGGGGACAATAGTCCATGTCAGGTAGTCGATGATGTTATCGAGGAGACCGCCGTCGAATTCCGGAATCCTGACTTTGACCTGTGCCTTGCGTGCCAGTGCGCCATCGACCGAGTCGATGACTGCAGCAGCGGCCAATAGCCACAATGCCAGCTGAAATTGGTGTCCCGCCGTTGCAAACAGGGCCCACAATCCCAGTGCTGCACCGAGCGCCGTGAATGCATGAACCAGGTAGCCGGGTAGTTTTTGTTTCATAAGCTTACATTGCCCAATTGCTTACACGAGAATCTCTCACTGATGACAACGCATCCCACAGATAAAAAAATCCCATGCCGGGCGACATGGGATTTTAAACAACTACTGAGGACCGGGCAGTTGTAATGAATACTGAATGAATTAATTATGGGAAACCCGTATGTATTATTCCGCTCTGAAGATGATAGGCAATGCATACCGAACATTTACCGGTTTGCCATCTTTCATTCCCGGTTTGAATTTTGCCTGTTTAACAGCGTTAAGAGCAGCCTGATCACAGCCGTGGCCAATTCCGCGAATCACTTTTGGATCGGTTACATTTCCTTCTTTGTTAACTATAAATACAACATAAACCCGCCCTCCGATACCTGCTTTTTGTGCAGCTTCGGGATACTGCACACGACTTTGTATACTTGCCAAACCACCAATGAGTTCGGGCATTTCGTCAGTTACAACATAGACTTTTTTGCCATTTTCCATGACATAAGTCTTTTGTGGAGTACTTGCCATAGACATGCGTTTATTGTACGTATCAAAATTCTGAGCCCATGATATTAGCCAATGATTCTTAGATGCAGGCGTGTTATCAACATTTTTAACCCACACAATGGTCTTTTTAAAAGGTAATATTGGCGTTGTGGAACTTACAACAACATTCCTGTTATTTAAGGTGAACTTCAAATGATCACCGGAGATGGTTCCGACAGGTTTTGCTCCATCAAAAGATTGTCCGGAAATCAAGAAAGTTCCATAATCAGGGGTCATTATGAATGTGATGCCTAATGCCGGGACTTTCAATGGCTTATCCATTGTAAGGGCATTACTTAAATAGGTGTGATCATTGATGGTTATCTGGGGTTTCGAAAAAGTTAATTTCTGATCCACCAGTTTCTTGCCCGACAAATCCGGGTTTTGCATATCCGAGCAACCCATAACGAGAGCAATCAGCAAAGTCAGAATGGTTAAGCTTGCTGAGATCCAACGGTAATTGTACGTCTTTCCCGTTTGTGTCATAGCAGTGATCCTCTTTTTGACAGTTGATGGTCTCATAGCCAGACCGGCGGGCAACAGGTATTGCGTGGCAGGGGTGGCGGCGAGGTCAAGTAGCAATTGCGCGTAATCAGATGAAATTTCTTTGTTTTGTGATATTACCATTTCGTCAATGTCCATCTCCCTGAACATGGTAATATCTCTCTCAAGCAACCAGACCAGGGGGTGAAACCAGAAAAAGATCCGAAGCAGCCTGATCAGCCAAAAACGAAGATAATCGTGCTGACGGATGTGCTGTAACTCATGCCGAATGACCAGATTCATCTTTACTTCATCATTTCCGATAGTATCCGGCAGCACAATAACAGGTTTAAACAATCCGAACGTCATAGGTATCGTGTCACCTTCATAAATACCAATTTGGACTCTTCTTCTTAGTGATTGTATCAGATTTCTATTCTCTGTTGAGATACCTGATACCGACCGAGGGTCATTCCTATTCAGTTTCTGAGAAAACGTATGGAGTTTTACCTGGTCGATGATTAATCGCAGCAGCATAACAAAGATGCCAATAACCAGTACCAGCTCAATAATCCCAAGCCAGGTATCAGTGGTTAGCATCTCATGATGAGCAGTTACAGGTGCCGCACTGACCGTGGCAGGTAGTTGAAATTGAATGATTGCAAATGATTGGGCCACTGTATCCACTGTGGGCAGGGTTGGTAAAGCATGCAGGAGGAGATATGTCAGATAACCTGCGGGTAGTGCAACCAATAATGAAAGATGGGAATGATAAAGCTGTCGGCCTGATAAACCTTTTGAATAGTGCAGCATCACTTTTCCCAAAAGAGCCATTATTGTCCAGAGGAGCAGAGGCATCCAAAAAATATGGATGCTCCCGCTGCCAATGTTTGTCAGATTATGGATCAGGTCGCTCATGAAGGTCTCCTCGAAAATTCTTAATAAAGTGATAGCTAAAGTTTAAAAACGATCGGAAAGGTGTATTTGAATGTAGCCGGTTTTCCATCTTTGGTTCCGGGAGTGAATTTGGCTTGTTTGACAGCGTTAATAGCGGCCTGATCACAACCATGACCAATCCCCTTTACAACATGAGGATTAACAACGTCCCCGTTTTCACTCACTGTGAACTGGACAAAAACTTTGCCCTGTATTCCCGCTTTTTGGGCTTCCTTCGGGTACACAACGTGACTGGATACACTCTGTAGCCCCCCAATAAGTTGAGGCTTTTTGTCCGGTTTGGAACCCGAATTGGATGAACCTTCATTGGTAGTAATAATTACAACACCATTTATACCTTTTTTACCATATCTCTTTACAGCTTCTTTACTCTTCCATACTTGAACTGACTTTATATTTTTGGGATCGAGTTCATTGACGGTTTTTTGATCCGTTGTAACCCCATCGACAATGTATAATGGATGAGCAAGGCTATCTCCACTATTTACCTGACTGCGGATCTTGACAGAGGTATTGGCCTGGGCAATTTTTTGTGTATCGTTGGTAGTGTTGTTACACCCCATAACGAGGGCAATAATCAGCGTTAAAAGGGGTAAACTGAACGGAAGCCAGTGATAGCGGTTTGATCTGTTTGAGCGTGTCATAGCGATAATTCTTCTTTTGATGGTTGAGGGATGGGCGGCCAGACCGGTCGGTGATAGCGGCCGGTGCTTCGTTTGATCAGCCAGATCCAGTAACAGATGAGCATATTCAGGGGACAAATTTCTGTTTTGAGAGACAACGGATTCGTCAATCTCCATCTCCCGGTGCAGTACGATGTCTCTTTCCAGGAAATGCACAAGGGGATGAAACCAGAACAAGGCTTTTAAGAGATGTAGTAACCTGAAACGCAGGTAGTCGTGGTGTTGAATATGTTCGAGCTCGTGACGAACAGCCAGGTTGAATTTATTCGGCTGGGAGCGTAGAAAACCCGGGATGACAATGATCGCTTTATACAACCCAAAGGTCATCGGGACGATATCATCATCGGTAAAAGCGAAATGAACCGGTCTCTCTACATCTGAAATAAACTGCCGGTTCTCCGGACTGAGTTCGCTGATTTGCGAGGCAACAGACAACGATAATCGTCCATGAAATTTCCAAAGTTCTGCCTGATCCAGTAAGATCAGGGTGAGCTTGTAAAGAAATCCGGCAACTAATACGACACCTGCCAGTCCGATCCAGGTATCCGAAGTAATTAAAAACTGAGGGCCAGTGGATGTTGCGTGGATGAAAGCGGGTGATCCAATACTGATGAACATGACCGAATTGGCGATATAAGAGGTGCTGAGCAGATAATGCAAAATTACGTAACTCAAGTAACCGGCAGGGAGAGCAGCCAGCAGAGCCACGTCGGTATGCAACCGGTATCGTGCAGACAGACCTTTTGAAAAGTGCATGAACCCAACTATAATCAAAGCAAAGACGGTCCAGATTAGCAGTGGTATCCAGAAAAGCGGAATACTCTGACCACCTGCGGTTGACAGAAACTTGACTATTTCTTGCATGGCTACTTCATCTTTTTGATGAGTTCGATAATCTCATCGCGTTCAGCATCGCTTAGTTTTTCGCGTTTTACCAGCGTTTGAACCAGCTCTGTGGGGGAGCCTTTGAAAACTTTGGTGAGTATGGCTTCAAGAAGGCTGGATTTTACATCCTCTTCCGGCTTCTTGGGACTATAGATGTAGGTCAAACCTTCTTTGCGAAAGGTGAGGTATCCTTTATCTGCCAGATTTTTCATGATGGTCATCACCGTGGTGTAGGCCACCTTGCGTTTCTTCATGATCTCCTCCTGGATGTCCGCAACGGTTGATTCGCCTCTTTCCCAGACCAATTGCAGGATTTCCATTTCGGTTTCACCCATTGGGGTTAGTGCTTTTCTCATATTCCTACTATTTAGTTAGTAATTATAATACTAATATAATCGTACTAAGAAAAAAGTCAAATATTATTAGATATTTTTTAGGAGACAGGAGACAGGAGACAGGAGACAGGAGACAGGAGACAGG